>PYEQ01000193.1 GCA_003017785.1 filamentous cyanobacterium CCP5
ATAATAATGAGGCTGTGCATGTATCGTTTTCAACTTCCGTTTGCCCTCATTGACTGCCTGACTTGAAGGTATTGAGTCACCACATCTCTTCTCTAAAGGCGGCCCTTTAAAAATCAACACGCCATGATGAAACCTTTTCCTGAGCTTCGTTTCGTTAAAACTATTATCGCCTCGGGCATCGTCACAGTATCGGTGACGGTCGCAACTGAAGCCCAGGCAGCCCAATTCAATTTCACCTTTCATCGGCTTAATTCTTGTTGGCTCCCTTGGCTTGGCTAAATCTCGCAACAGACAGGCTTGAACCATCAGCGTATCAATCACGACATCATAGAAGGACTTAGCTAATAACTATGAAAACCCGTTTCGCTTCTACCTTGCTGCTAGCTACAGCGCTGACAGCGTCCATAGGTACAGCCTTTGCCCAATCAGCTGGGCAGTTAAACAATGCTGTAGGCTTTCAATTTAGACCCCCCAATGACGGTATCCCGGGTAACACTACAGGCGGAGCCTCGCGCAATCCTGATTTTTGCCGCATACAGCAATCCCCAACCCAAGCGGGTAATCTGACTCTGTTGGCTCCTGAAGCTTTTGTTGGACATACCCTAGCTGAGAGTCCGGAATTGTTTATTCGGGCAGATCAGACCTCAGTTAAGCAGGTGTTTGTTAGCTTCCAAAATTTACAAGGTGAGACTCTCTATCAGGGTTTTCAGTCCCTGACTGAAAACACGGGTTTGACGCGCATTGAGCTTCCTGCAGATATGACTCAACTTGAGCTAGACAAAGCCTATCGCTTATCGGTAGTGCCTGTCTGTCAGGCTACCCTGCGCCCTGACGATCCTGTTTTGACAGGCTATATCAGACGTGTATCTCTACCCCAAGACGCCATACCAACAGAGACCGTCTCTAGTTTGGACATGGCTAGCTATTATGCCGCTTCTGGCATCTGGTACGACACTCTGGCACTGCTGCAGGCAGAGTTGAGTGAAGAGCCTGCCGACCCGAGCTTACAATCCGCCTGGGAAGCTGTATTGAGTTCTGGAAGGCTACCCTAACAGCGTTGAAGTCCTCATCCCCATCGGGGATGATTCCCAGGCGTTCGATTGTCCAACCCAACATAGCCCGAGTCCCGTGGTAAGTCGTGGGATTCAGGTTATGTTGCCTATTGGAAACAGCATTTCATATCCATACTGTGTGGCCTCAATCGGCATTCAGGGAACCTTGCAATTAGAACTAGCAAAATTATTGATGGAGTCCTAGAGGATGGCAGTGAGGTTCAGTGACCTTCTCCTAGATCAATCAGGTTCCGGCAAGCGAAAGCCGATTGATCCCTGGCATCTATCGATTGGACTTTCTCTGTTAGTGACCGCTTGCCTGATTTTGCTTAACTCGACTGGGTTTTTCCAAATTTTAGAATGGACAATCTTAGACCAATTTTTTAGACTTCGATCAAACGAACAAGCGGACCCTCGGATTACCCTTGTAACTATCGACGAATCTGATATCTCAACTCTTCAAGAGTGGCCATTATCTGATGAAAATCTCGCTAAACTACTAACTAAGATTAATCAATACGAACCTCGGGTTATTGGTTTAGACATCTATCGGAATTTTTCTGTTGCCCCTGGAAAGGAAAAACTAGAAAGCGTCTTTAGAGATACTCCTAACCTAATTGGGGTGGAAAAAGTCGGCCATACGCCCGTGCCGCCGCCACCTCTGTTAGATGAACTAGGGCGAGTAGCAATGGCTGACATTTTAATAGATGATGATGCTAAGGTAAGGCGCGCTTTGCTCGCGGTCAGCTTAGACGGTGAAGTTAAGTGGACTTTGGGCACTGCCAGCGCTCTTTACTATCTTGAGCAGGAGGGGATTTCATTAGATGAGCGGAATTCTGTCGCTCGTTTAGGGGATGTCTCTTTTCCTAGATTTGAGGCCAATGACGGTGGCTATGTCAATGCAGATGATACTGGATATCAACTGCTTTTAAATTATCGCGGTCCTGATAACGCTTTCAACATGGTGTCAATTACTGATGTCATAAATGGCGAAGTATCAGAGGCCGATCTTCGTGATCGCATAGTCTTCATCGGTTCGATTGCACCTAGCTTAAATGACTTTCTATACACTCCTTATGGCAAGAGCACTATTACTGGGACTACTCAAAGTCCCGGTGTTGCTATTCACGCGCATATTGCTAGTCAGATCGTTAGCGCTGTTTTAGACAGGCGATCGCTGATTCGCACCTGGACAGCCGCAGGAGAATGGGCATGGATATTTCTGTGGTGCGCCTTGGGAAGTGGATTTATTTTGATTCCCAGATTTCAAGGACGCAAGGACTTAACGGCTGTAGCCTTGATGGCACTGCCGGTTTTGGGTCTAGGAACGATTTTGATCGTCATCAGCGGACTTTTATTTTTGAGCAGTTGGTGGGTGCCCACCACGCCAGCCCTTTTAGGTCTCATAGTCTCATCGACAGCGAGTCTGACGCTGAGTAATTTGAAGCTAATTAAAGATGCTTACCTTGATGAATTGACTAATGTATTTAATCGTCGCGCATTTAATCAGAAGATTGCCGAAATACAGTCTCAGCCCAAGGCAATTGCTATTATTTTATGCGACGTTGACTTTTTCAAAGGCTTTAATGACCGCTATGGGCATCCAGCTGGGGATGAATGTTTACGTAAAGTCGCCAAAGCAATCGAGCAGGCTGTCCGTTCACAAGATGTAGTCGCTCGGTATGGAGGCGAAGAGTTTGCAGTCATCTTGCCAAACGTTTCTCAAGAAACGGCTCGGGAAATTGCCCAGCGCATGTGTGAAAAAGTGCAGGGCTGCGAGATACCTCATGCAGACTCCAAGGTGAGCCCATACGTCAGTATTAGTTGTGGGGTGGCTATACGAGCAGCTGATGTGGATAGTTCCATGGCGCAGATTCTCATCAAAGCAGACAAAGCTTTATATCAGGCCAAGCGTCTAGGTCGTAATCGGGTATCGCTGTCCGGGCAAGCCGATTTTGGCAAGCCCTTTAAACTGCCCAGTTTTTAGAATAGCTTTGCGTTAATAACAAATAGGAAGCCAGATTCCTGCCAGCTATTGCCAACATCGGTGACATTGATAAGGGGCAAAGCATAATCTAAACGCGCATTGAAGCGGTCGTTAATTTGAAAAATAAGCCCAGCCCCAATGGCGGCTAAGTTGCGATCACTCAGCGCTTGATCATCTTGGTTCCAGACATAGCCATAATCTATAAAAGGTGCCAAGAAGGCGATCGCTTCTTGTTCTGGCCAACGTACAATTGGGGTTTGCAATTCTAGAGATGTGATTACTCCGCTATCCGCCAAAATCTGGTCTTTCCGATAGCCTCGAACGCTGTTAGCCCCTCCTATGCCAAATAGTTCTGAAGAAACTAGAGGGCGATCGGCAAGTTGCCCCGCAGCCCGAGCTACCAGCAACCAATTGGGATTTAGTCGCTGCAGCCAAAGGGCCTGTCCTTGCCAAGCGAGAAAATTATTGCTGGGCTCATCCGGATTCGAATTGCTTGTCGCTCCCAACCAGGATGTTCCTAATTGGAACTGAGAATCAAGGGAAATGAGCTGATTCGATGTTCGATGTTGCCACTCTTGGCCAAACTGTAGAACTGTAAGCCGAGTAAATCCACCTTCCGTTGCTCCACTACCTGGAAAACCAAAGGGAATTATGGGAAGTCCTGGAGGCTGAATGTAGCTCTGACTAATTCTTTGCTGTAGCTGAAGGCTTAGAGTAACCGTATCAATGGGAGTCTCTAATATCAGCTGGCGAAATCCAATTCCCCAAGTGTGAGCTTCAGATTGTGGCGATATTACAGAGAGAGGGGGTTCGAGAACCCTGCTATTGGTATAAGAATATCTCAGGTTGATGGTACTGTTGGTCGGGCTCACCGGAGCCTGGTAGTCTATCTCAAAAACATTACTTCTTCCTGCATGCTGATATGCAAGGGATAGGGCGTCTGCATAACCACTTAAGTTCTCTTCCCTAATCTCAACCACTTGATGAAAAGTATTAAGCAGAGGATTCTCGTAGTTGTTTATCTGCGTGTTTAGGCTAAAGGTTTCAGCTTCTTGTACTCTGACGACAAGATCGTTTTCTCCAGGATTAGGAGTTGCTACTATCTCTGCCGATATTCTTTCAATGACTGGATCTAGCTGCAGAAGCTGCAATTTTTCCAGCAATTTTTCAATATTGAGGGGTGGCCCGGACACTAAATTTATCCTACTACGAATATATTCTGGTCTCAGGCGTCGAGTCCCTTCAATCGAAATAGTTGCTAGGCGTCCTTCTAGGATCTGGATAGTAACAACACCATTTTCAATAGTCTGATTGGCTGGGATAAAGGCTCCAGATGTAACGTACCCTTCGCTGACATATAAATCAGTAACAGCATCTGGAGCCTTTAATAGCTCGGAAAAGGTGATTGGTCGGTTGAGAAATGGCTGCAAGACCTCTTCTAGCTGAGCATCGCCAAAAACGCTACTTCCAATGATGTTAAACTGCCGAATGATAACTACTTCCCCGGCATCTTCTGGAAAATCAGTGGGTGGTTGTGAGCTATCACCCGGCTCGCCTGGTGGCGGCAGTAGCTCAGCTGGATCTGGCAGTTCTTCTAAGCCATGAGGAATCTCTGGTAGCGGCGGCGACAGGTCAGACGGTAGAGGTAATGCCTGACTCAGAAGAGAGACTTGTGGAATTGTCTCTTGAGTTTGTTTAGTCTGTAAGTCTGCCTGGCCACTCAAGCTTTGCGAGGAAGATTGCTGCCCAATCTCTGCTGCTGTTGAGGGTTGACTTGTAGCCAAGAGTACCGAAAAACATATATTAATCTGAAGGAGTCTGTTAACCACTTTCTTTGCTGATGATGATTTAAGGCTAATGTTCAAGCAAAACTCTATACCTAGGCAGCCTGATTTTGCTGATCTAGGGCCTAAGGTTCGAAGCTTTTGCCAACCATGAACTTGACTCATAACGAGACATTTCTCGATAGACTGAGTTCCTGGAGCCTAAAGCGTGAGAGGGTAAAAGATCTGTGCTGACGCAGAATAGCTATCGTGGAATGATGAAGTTAACTGGGGCTGAGGCAGATTTCTCCGCTAAGTTTCGTGAAATCCGATCAGAGATGGGTGTTACTTAGTGTACGGGCCGCCGAGAAGAAGATCCGTTTGGCAGAGAGTGTTATTAGCTGCATAGAGCGGGGGCTGTTTTGGAAGTTCTGATGGTTGAGTGTTGAGTATCGCACTTAATTCCCCTTTTACGCTATCTCTGAGCTATTGAAATCTTTGAAATAGTAGCAGCTACCTGATTAAAACAGGCTACACTTGCCATGACATTTTTGGGAGCCAGTCGGAGGCTTGGGAATGCTTCATAGTAATCGAGCCGATGGTTTAACTAATGGCGTGCCAGGGACTGTCCCAGCTTAGGTCTTCTGATCCATTCGCAGTGGCCTACACCATTTGGCCAATGCAATAGGTGCCAACTGGCTAGGGCTAGGGCTAAGCTGATGGCGAGTTGCACAGCGATCGCGGCTTCTATGGCAGATTCCCTCAAAATCATTCTCGACACCGATCCTGGCGGCGATGATATTTTTGCCTTTCTGTGGCTATTGAGTCTGGTAAAGCAGGGGCTAGCGGATTTGGCCGCTGTTACCGCTGCCGAGGGCAATGTCGCGGCTCGCAAAACTTTTACCAACAGCAGTCAAATTCTAAAGCTAGCCGGATTTCCAGCCATTCCGGTGGGACGGCCCGTAAGCCAATGCCCTAAGCCAGGGGCCGATGCTGGTCACATCCACGGAACAGACGGCATGGGGAATCTATCGCAAACGCTGCCCCCCCCAGTCCAGGACTTTGAGACCGCTCCGAGGGCCGACGATCTGCTGATTGAGCAGCTTAACGCTTCTCCTGAAGCCATTACCCTGATCGCCATCGGGCCTCTGACTAACCTGGCGGCGGCGGAAGTAAAGCAGCCTGGCATTCTAAAAAAAGCTAAGGAAATTGTGGTCATGGGGGGAGCTTTCCACTGCCCGGGCAACATCACTCCCACGGCAGAATTCAACATTTGGTTTAACCCGGCTGCTGCGCAAATCGTCTTCGATAGTCGCAACGACATTGTCATGCTCCCCCTCAATGTGACCCGAGAGCTGGTATTGACTGGGGACATGGCTAAGGCAATCACCCAGGATAATCCCAACGGCGACCTGGCTCAGTTTATGGTGCGGCTTTGTCAGTTTATGATTGGCACCGCCGCTAAGCATCGAGAGGTCGTCAGTGATCCAGGATTTCTCGTCCATGATGCCGCTGCCGTTAGCTATCTCTTCTATCCAGAGGTGCTGAGGCTACGGCGAGCTAGGGTGCGGGTCGAAACCCAGGGAGTGTGGACGCGGGGACAAACCCTTATGGACGATCGCTCGCGGGCTAAGTCCAGCGCCAATGCCTGGATTGCCCTGCAGATTGATGCCCCCAGCTTTTTTACCCGCTTTATTGAAGATTTGAAGGGGATAATTTAGCCTCGGTGTTTTGCCCAGTTAATATCTGGCCGCTCACCACCAAGACTTCCGGCGGCGCTTGTCTGAGAGATCGTCGCTAAAGGGCTGAACTCCTGTGCTGGGGTAGTTATCATCGTTGGGACTAAAGACCCGACCTGCAGCTTCGGAGATCTCTGCAAATAGCTGCTGACAGCCTCGAATCAGACTGCTAATGGTGTCAAACGCTTTATTTTTCACAGTCATGGTTTGTTATCCTCGACTCTCACCAGTGATCTTCTAGCTGCAATCGGCGACGCTCGATCTCGTAGTCAAGCTGCCAGCAGTGCTCTAGATACTGGATGCGGTAGTGTCTTCTAAACGTCAGTGGATTAAATGTGGGAAGCTGGTTTTGGTCAAATAAAGGCTGTTGAAAATAAGCCTTAATCAGGACCCACAGGGTTTCTTGATAGTGTTCTCCATTCATGGCTACAGGGCTCCTGGTTCACATGCTTCTTGGTAGAAAGCCAGGCTTTTGGCCTGCAGAGGGATTTGGCCTGGGGTTAGCTTTCCAGCTCTGCTTCGGTTCGTTGCTGGGCTGAAAGCCTGCGGTTATGGTCTTTTTGACGCTGGCTGGCTAGACTCTCTCGGGTTTCTGCCTGAATCTCGGCGTCATCGATATCGATTTCGGTAACTTCAGCTGTACTGCGCTCCAGCAGCGATCGCTGCCGGTTATCGTCGTGCAGCCGTTGTTCTGCGGCTTGCTGGCGGGCTTGTTCCTGAGTAGACATGGTCAACGCCTCAATAGATGGGCTGGGTAATCGGCGCGGCTCCTTTGGGCGTAACTTCTGAAATCAATAGTGGCGGGAGCCTCCGCCACTATTACGCTACTGAGAGAGTATGAGGATATTGTGAGGGTGGCTTTCCAGCTTGAGGGCTCGTCGGCTTGCATTCATAGCCTGGTCTTGCCTGATATGAGCCCAGCCCGGAAATGGACGAAGCCAGGGGAGGTTGAAAGCTATGATCGCCTTAGCGCACTATGGCTGTGCTAGCTGAAAACCATTCGAGCAATCGCACCCTCACCATGAAAATCTCCCACCTGATTCGCTGGTTTGAGACCTGGGCCCCTCCCAGCTGGCAGGAATCCTGGGACAATTGCGGCTGGCAAATCGAACCCGGTGTCCTTGATCAGGCAGCCCAGGTGCTGGTGTGCCTCACCCCTACCCTGGCTGTGATGGAAGAGGCGATCGCCCTCAACAGCCAGGGTCGCCAGGTCAACCTCATCTTTGCCCATCACCCTTTGATTTTTAGTCCGCTGAAGACCGTGCAAAAGGGCGATCCGGTGGGTGAAATGGTGCGGCTATCGATTACCCACGGAATCGGAGTTTACTCGGCCCATACTAGCTTCGACCAGGTGGCGGACGGCACCGCCGACGTGCTGGCCCAGATGTTTGCCCTCAAAGACTGTAGCCCCGTCGTCCCCACCCAGGGAGATCTAGGCTACGGCCGGGTTGGCAGCCTTACCCCCGCCCTCAGCCTGGGGGGGCTCCTAGAGCTGATCCAGCGACGGCTGTCTCCGCCGGATTTGATCTATTCTCCGGCGGCCAACCTTGAGCAGACCATTAGCCGACTAGCCGTGTTGGGAGGATCTGGGGCCAGCTTTCTATCGGCGG
>PYEQ01000194.1 GCA_003017785.1 filamentous cyanobacterium CCP5
GGGCACCCCTGCGGAGATTCTCACCCACCCCGCCCTGGGGGCACCCCTCCCAAGGAGGGGATTGAGGTCGTTGATGCATGGCAAATCGTTATCCCGAATTCACGTCTGAGTAGATGGCTAGGCGATCGCTGGTTTGTGGGCGTCTATGATAAATGCAGGTTTGCAGAGGGGTTCGCGATGACATTTGCAAGGGGGCATTCTATCCCTCAAAGCGATCCGCCTAAGTCGCCTCGGGAAACGCTGCCGACGATGTATGATTTGCCGAGTGAGTTTCCGGAGGAGCCGGGCTGGCCTGATCAGTATCATCCGTTGCAGTGTCAACTGCTGAGGCGTACCTTAGACTTGACTCACACTGGTCATAATGAGTGGTTTACGGGCTCCAACTTAAACATCTACTATGATGTGCGTCATCCATTGCACCATGTCCGCCCTGATTGGTTTTTGGTAGAGGGTGTGCCTCGACTCTATGACGGGTATGACTTGCGCCTGAGCTACGTGGTTTGGCAAGAGGGGCGATGGCCAAATATTGTGATTGAGCTTTTGGCACCGGGTAGAGAATCGGAGGATTTAGGGCGATTTTTTAAGGAGGAAGATCGAATCGACCCTGATGAGGCTCAACTTGAACCGGTGGGGACAATGGGCAAAATGGAGGTCTATGAGCGCTTCTTAAAGGTGCCACAATACATTGTGTACGACCGATTTTCTCGACGGTTACGGCATTTCATACGTGTAGGATCTAGGTTTGAGGAACAAGCTGTTAGTAGTACTCCTACATCTATTTGGCTACCGGAGATGAATATCGGGTTGGGGCTTTGGGAAGGCAAATTTGAAGGTGCGTTTTGTAGTTGGCTGCGCTGGTGCGATGGTTCGGGAAATTGGCTACCGACAGACACTGAGCGGGTACGGCTTGGAACAGAACAGCAACGGCAGCGGGCAGAGCGGCGGGCGGAGCGGTTGAGGCAGTTGGGGGTTGACCCAGCAGATGTGTAGACTGCACCGATTCATCTGGATCAAATTAATATCCGGATAGTTTTAATAATTTGCTCTAGATTTCATTGGAGCCTAAACCTCGGACGAAACCCTCAAAGCGGCCTTAAGGCTTCCGGAGCGGGGGATATAGGCTTGTAAGGAGTATTAACAATCTAAGGTTTGGTCTTTTTGAGCAGAGCGGGCTTTGATGGTCTACGGATCTCAGTCTCTCTGGACTGCCTCGGCAAAGTGCTGAGCATTTAGGGGATACCTATGTCTAAAAAACACCCCAATCCCCTCCGTGGAGGGGTGCCCGTAGGGCGGGGTGGATGAGAATCGGGCTTAAAATTGGTGGCCAACCCACCCCCAACCCCTCCCAGGAGGGGAAATGTGCTCTCAAGAGACTGAATCTAACATGCGATTCTTAACCCGAACTGAGGTTACTTGTTATGGGGAGGGCTACTGGGGGGGCATTAGCAGCCCTCTCCGACGGATTAAGGGGTTTGGGTTGTCCGGCGATTGCGGCGCTGGGTTTTCCCGATCGCTTTGAACCGTTCGCCGAGTTGTTCGGCTACGGACTTGAGACCGTGCTGGTATTTGGCGGAGGCCTTGACGTAGTCGTAAATATTTAGACTACTTCTCATGGCTTCGCTGCCGACGGCGAGCAGGGTATCGTCGACCCGCTCGGTGATGGTCTTCAGGCTGCTCAATACCGAGGTGAGAGTCTTGGCGAGTTCGAAGTCTCGGTTGAGCTCGGGCAGGTCGAAGTTGCTGGGCAAGATGGCCTGGTTTTGCTGGGCAGCGGTGATGCTGTTGCTGACAAAGGCCATGCTTTTGTCGCCCATCTTAAAGAATTGCCGCCGCTCGGTCACGGTTAGGTTGATCAGAAACGGCATTTCTTTGTCAATCGTCGCCAGGGCGGCTTCGATTTTGGCCAGACTTTCTGCGCTGATTTCAGCGCTAATGTTGCTATATCCCATAAATTGAGTCCTAAGGAAGTTGACCCTGATGGCAGTGGGAAGCCCCCCCGGTCACGTCATCAGTCCTCATACAGTGCCCAATCCGGACAAAAAAGATATTTCGGTACAAAACTTTACTCAAGGGATTGACGGATAGGGTGGAAATGGCTGTGGGACAAGGGTTTCAGGATTTTAGAAATAAGGGGTCAGACCCCCTATGGAGGAGCGATCGCCCTTGGGCTGATGACTAGAGTCAGGCGCTGGGATTGCGGAGAGTGATCAGGACTGATGGGAGAGTGATTGGGACTGTCTGGAGAGTAATTGGGACTGTCTGGAGAGTGATCAAGACTCTTTAGAGAGTGATTGAGACTCTCTAGAGAGTGATCAAGACTCTCTAGAGAGTGATCAAGACTGTCTGGAGAGTAGTTGAGAATGTCTGGAGAGTGATCAAGACTGTCTGGAGAGTAGTTGAGAATGTCTGGAGAGTGGTTGAGACTGTCTAGAGAGGGATTGATACTCTCTGCTCTGACTAAGAGCCTGTCTAAAGGGCGATCGCTTTAGTGCAGCTGTTTTGGGGGCTCCATCAGTAAGAACAGAAATGGGTTTTAAAGGATTAATTTCCTGATTTTCAATTTTTTAATTGAATAATTAGAAGGCCTCTACCGTGGCAATAGATGTCTTCTTTCTGGCGAGGAAGATTTGAAACTTTTTGGCTATTCTGAACAGACCTACGTTTTATCTCAAGTTTATCGCTGAGTCAAAGATTAGTCCCAAACTGCTATTTTATCTATGAACAAATTCTGCAGGCAGCGGCTTAAGAAAAAAGCCATTTATTCTAGTCATTACCAGACAGCATTTTTGGGATTCATTGTTCTGGTTTATCTTGTTCTGTTCATGTGTACGCAGCAACTAGAGGGCAATACCTAGGGGGATGAATCTCGCTTTCTTGAGGCGGGCATGCATTTCAGCCATCAATTGATGCCTACTCTTGAGCAATTAACTAGTTATGGTGAATTGAATACCCCTTTGCCGTTTATCGTTTATGGTCAAATCCAGCGTATTTTTAGCAGGGATCTTTTTGAAGGAAGATTATTAAATTTTTTGCTATCAATAATTATCTCGCTGATTATTGGCTGGCCTAAAAAAGATGCAAAATCTCGACCAGTATTGGCCCTTCTAGGATTGTTTGTATTTCCGTACTTTCTATGGTTTAGTACTCGCTACTATACCGACATAATGGCTGTGTTTTTTGTATTGCTAGGATTTATTGCCTATTTCAAGAAACTCCATGTTTTTAGCGCTCTAGCTTTTGTTCTTGGGATCTCCTCAAGACAGTACATGATTGCGTTTCCTCTAGCGATCGCGACCCATGAGCTTGTTCTTGCTCTTCGCCATCGGAGGCGGCTGAGCATGAGCTTTTTTATGCCTGTAATAGCAGCGTCGTCTATTCTAGTTTGGATTTTCTTGTTCAACGGTTTAGCCCCTGAAGTTGCCATGGCTGTTCGTTCAGTTCCTGAAGTACAGCAGGAGGTAGTTTTTAACGAAGCTAACAGCGGCATCTATTTTGGGCTTCAGCCAAGCAATAGCCTCTATTCACTAGCAGGTTTAGGGCTGTTTTATGTCATTCCAGAATATCTATTGTTTCGGTACCCGCTGCCGTGGCAGAAAGCTCTAAACTTCAAGTCTCTTTTAGTAGCTGCGATAGCTATCGTAGTTTTCATTATTTTCCCTCCGTACACGATAGGTAAGGGGGTTCTGTGGAAAATAACCCAGGTGATGCCAATAGATTTCTTGGTTCCGCCTTTATTCTTTATTTTAATACTGATTACCTGTTGGCGATTTTATTGTCTTGACATTTCATCTTGGCTAGTAGTTTTGAACGCTTTTATCTTATCAAAAGCGTTTCCGTGGGATAAATACCTGTTACCACTGATTGTCGTTTTATGGTATTTGAAGGCAAGAAAAGACAATGGGGGCGCTAGCGGCATGAGGGCGCAGAACGGGGGCGGCAGCGAGTAGAGCAACTGAGGCGGTTAGAGGCTGACCCAACGAACTTGGAAGATGGCGATAGTTTTAAAGAATGCTGATATCTCAACTACTTAGCTTCGTGAGCGACAGATTCCTAACTAAATAACTATGAGGGAGATCGCTGATTACCGAGCGATCGCTTTTTGTTAGCTGGGCCCAGTCCTGTAGCCGGCCGATTTGGGCTGCTGAACCTGGTGTCGTGGCCGTGCCTCTAGGGGAGTGAAGACCTGGGGCGTATGGCAGGAGGGGCGATAGCAGATGGAAGAGTCATGTGGCTGGGGGTAGAGGTTAGGGGTGTCTGCGGGAAACGAGATCGCTAAAATAAGCAAAAGCCGTCTTGACAGACGGCCTTTGCCTGGCGATAACCTTTAGTGTGGGTCAGACCTACGGGGCCATGCTCGGCCCAAGCTATTCCTCTAGGTGGTTTCTTCGGAGGTGTCGCCGGATTGCTTACGGCGCAGAGCGGCAACCCCCATGCCAATCAGACCAGGCAGCAAAGCCGGAGTGGGCACTGGCTCAATGTCAAAGGAGTAGCTAGCTCCAGCGTTTCTGGTAAACAGGTTATCTTCGTTGGGGTCAAACACCCCTTCTCCACCTTGACCATTGGCTGGACCACTGGTGAACTTGCCTCGCACTCCGGCAATCCAGTCAACGCCGTTTCTCTCTAAGGTAAATTCGTTCAGCGTAAAGGATACCGGGTCTAGGGAAGAACCCAGCGGTGGTTGCACTGTAAAAAATGCGGCAAGATCGCCCACAAACTTCCATACGCCATCACCGTCGCTATCGTCTAGGGTGATGTCTTGTAGGATTACATCAAAGCCGTCATAGGAAATAAATACGCCAGAACTCCCTGGGGTTACTCTTCCTATACCTGTGCTTGTATTGTAAACTCCTCCCACATCCCGAAAATCTAGCTTGCCGGTGCCAGTATTAAATCTAGCCCGCCCGCCGAAAGACAGAGTATTTTCACCGCTTAGTTCGGGTATGAAGGTAAGTGCCCTAGCTTCGGGGGCGGCGGCGCAGATGCTGACTAGAGCGGTAGCGGCCATGGCTGCTTTGAGAAATGTCTTGCAAATGGTCATAGAGTCCTCTTGGGGTTGACTTCAAACTGTAAATACAGGTCTAAAATTAGATTGATAGCTGAATCAATCTTGAACGCGGCTATGCAGTGCGTCTCAGGCAGCCCTAGCCTGAGGGATCAATAGATTTAAATGATGATCGTGCGAGAGCGGCTGAGGGGGGTAGATAGCAGATAATTCCGGTGGGTTTAGCCGTATCTAAGTACGACTCAATCTGGTCAATGGGAAAATCAAACCTTGAGCTCTCTCTACACTCTATAGAGTTGGTCTAGATGCGCTAACAACGAGAACAAGGTAGTGCACTGATTCGTAAGTTTGGGCAGCTGTTCAAAGTGTTCTTAATCAATGCTAGTGCTCGACATGGAGGGGTGTGTAGTCATCGGGCCTGACTTTATTTAACGTTTATCGTCTTTTCAGTGGTCTATACAAATAGATTAAAAACTGTTCGCAGTGAACTCTATCACTCCCCATTTGGAAGAATTTTTCTGTAGAAATTCCTCAAATCGTCCTGAAATCTACTGTCTGAATCCAGGGGTTCACTTCATTGTTTGAACATTGAATCCTGGGGGGATGCCCTTCATGTTTCTAAAGGGGCGCTTGGTTGGCGCAGACAGGACTGGATACTGGCACTAGCCCGTCTAGGGATGTGCATAGACCATTGGGGCGGGGAATATAGGTTGGTCAAGAGAGCGAACCCGCTAAACTGGGGGTCGCTTGAGCCGAGCGAGCTTGGATGATCCACGGATTGGGAGCGGGGTATCTGAGCAGTCTGCACTGCTCACCCTGCGAAAAGCAGCTCTGTCACTAGCCTCGGCTAGGTATACCCTATATCCTCTGGGCAGCATGCAACGGGGAGCCAAGCTCTAGTTGGTGGACTGCATGAAGGACGATCGCTTGGTTGAGGATTAGCGGTGGGCATTTAGGTAGAGGACAACCCGAGTGTTAGACAAGCTATCGGGACGAAGCGTGATCCGGATAGTTTTAAGAATTTGATGCAGATTTTACCGAGGGTTGAACTGTGAGAAAAACCTGTAGACCTGTTATATTCCATCCGGGATGGACGGCTTACTGTTGTAAAAGGACGTAACAATTCGATTATTTGCGCGATGCCTGATGCAGAGCGGACTTTGATGGTATGTGGATCTCAGTCCCTCTGCGATGCCTTAGTAGATTACTAAGCAGGTTAAAGGCTGCTTCTTTTAGTGGTCAATTCCATATGTAAGGTTTGCCCGACAGGGACTTTATTTCATATCAGGTTGAACAAGTCGGTCTAAAGGATGGTGAAGATTCTAGCGATCAGATGTATTCGAAAATAATGTATTGTCTTAAGGCTTAGTGGAATATGAGCTTAAAGAGCAAAGCTGCAAAGGGTGTGTTCTGGTCGGTTGTGGAAAGCTGGGGAAGACAATTGTTTTCTTCTGCAACGTTTTTTATTCTTGCAAGGCTATTAGGCCCAGAGTCTTTTGGTTTAATTGCATTAGCTGGTGTATATATTGCTTTCCTTACTATTTTTACTGGTGGCTCGCTTTCTGCTGCCGTAGTACAGCGCAAGGATATTGATCCAGAGCATTTAGATACTGCTTTTTGGATTGGATTAGGTATTGGCTGTGTGCTGACGCTGATCAGCTTTGTAGCTGCCCCCTTTATTGCCAAATCATTTGATGAACCAGCATTATCTTTAGTCATACGAGTCCTTTCTTTGAACTTCTTGATTGGCCCTTTCAGCAGTGTGCAGATGGCCATCTTTAAAAGAAAGCTAGACTTTCGGATGATTTCCATCAGGACTTTGGTCGCAACCTTTGCAAGCGGTCTAGTTGGTGTAGGTATGGCTCTCTCTGGCTTTGGTATTTGGAGTTTGGTTGGCCAGCAGCTAACTAACAGCGTTTGTCAGTTTGCTGTGCTGTGGTGGGTGAGTGACTGGCGACCAGGATTAAGAGTCTCTAAACGTCACTTTGATGAACTGTTTGCATTTAGTATCCATATTACTGGATTTAGCTTTGTCAACTTCTTTAGCCGCCGCTCTGATGACTTGCTCATCGGATATTTCTTAGGGCCTGTAGCGTTAGGGTATTACAACGTTGCTTATAAGTTGCTACTCACCGTAATAGATCTATTGTCTCGAGTTATCGAGAAAGTCGCTATGCCAACTTTCTCAAGGCTTCAAAGAGAGCCTGAGAGAATGCGGGCGGCTTTTTACCAAGTCACTCAGCTTACGAGTTTAGTATCGTTTCCTGTGTTTGCTGCCATGGGAATTCTTAGCCCTGAGCTGATTAGGGTTATTTTTGGAGAGCAATGGGAATCTAGTATTCCGGTCATGCAGATCCTTGTATTTATTGGCATCTTGCAATCTAGCAGCATATTTAATAGCACAATATTGCTGTCTCTGGGAAAATCCAATTTGAGGCTCAAGCTAGGGATATTAAATTCCATTTCTTCTGTGCTGTGCTTTCTAGCTGCAGTGAGATTTGGAATTGTTGCAGTTGCAGCAGCTTATGTAGTGCGAGGATACTTGCTAGCTCCTATTCCAGTATTTGTTATCAGGCGAGCCATCAAGTTAAAAATCCTTAACTATCTTGCCCAATTCTTGCCTGCTCTACTCGGTTCATTGTTGATGGCTTTAATCATGATCACGGCGAAAAACCTGGTTAGCTATTCCCTCAATGAGACGCTTCTATTACTTTTGATATCATTACTTGGGGGCGGAGTATATATTTTGTTTTTGACTTTAATTTTTCCTGCCAGGCTTATGGAGGTCAAGAGCTTATTGAAATTGGCAACTTCAAAGACAAAATAGCCTCTGGAGAACTAGATTGATTTTTGGCATGGAGATTTAGTGCTTTTTTGAATGATTTGAACGCTCGGACGGTAAATGAAATCAAGTATATTGCTTAGAATCGCGAAAATCCTTTTAATCTATTTTGGGAAACTATCCCGCCTTAAGGACAAATTAAGCTTAGAACATGTGAGAGAGAACTTGTGTCTTTGCGGAGAAAACGTGGATTTCAAGGGAGCATTAACTGTTGTGCAGCCTGGAAACCTCAAGATTTATAGAAACGTACATATCGGGGTAAATTGTTATATAGATGCGCGAG
>PYEQ01000195.1 GCA_003017785.1 filamentous cyanobacterium CCP5
GCTGCTGACAGCAGTCAATGGCGAAGTCATTGAGGTCTTCAGGGGCAACGTCATACATTGCCTGGAAGGTTTCCGCCTCCACACGACAGAATCGGGGCCGATCGGCATAAATTCGACAGATACGAGCGCTTTGATCGTAATGAATGCACCAGCCGTCGTCTCCAACCAGCATCAGATAGTGCTGGAGTTCTGCCGGAGTGAGGTACTGGTCTAGGTCGGGGCGATCTGCTGGGTCGAGCTGGCAGCAGGCTCCGCAGTTTTTCACACATTGCCAGGTAGCCAAGGGCGTTCCTATGGGTAAAGGGCTCAGAAAAGTGGGTTGAACGTCGTCTAAATCATTGGTCCGATTATCGGGCTCGACATCCAGTCAGCTTAGATAACCAAGAAAAGGATACATCTGGTCTCTCAGGAGGGCTTTGGGATTTCCGGCACCTACCCGTAGGATCCGGAAGAATCCCAGATGAGATTCGGTTTACAATTTTGTAACGTTCGCGAAGATTAGGGCTTCTTTAGCAGGTAAAATAGCCCACGAGTGGCTGATATAGCCTCGTCAAACTGGCCTGTGTTGGGAGGTTTCATGGATTTCATAAGTAGCTTTTTGGGCGGGATTAACTTTGAGCTGATTGCTCAGCTGACTATGCTAGCAATGATTGTCATTGCCGGTCCTGTGATCGTATTTTTGCTGTTCCTACGGGGTGGTGACCTGTAGGTCATTGCTAAGGCGATTGAGCCGACGGCACAAGCATCCATAAACATTTCATGGGGTGTCTAAGGAGAGGCGTTACGGCGACCTCTCTTTTTTGTGGCCGCTGGTTACAGCCCCTCAGGCCCACCCCGCTGGCGCAGGATTAGCTCTGCGATCGCCAAATCATCTGGAGTCGTCACCTTAATATTGGTTTCCTCCCCGGGCACAATCTGCACCGGCAGTTCGCATTGCTCAAACAGGGCCGCATCATCAGTGACATTCCAGCCCTGCTGAAGCCCTTTTTCGTGGCATTGCTTTAACAGATCGACCTCGAAGCCCTGGGGAGTTTGGGCAGCCCAGAGGCGACTGCGATCGGGGGTGGACTGAACCTGGTGGCGATCATTGACCACCTTGATGGTGTCCTTGACGGGCACGGCGGCAATCAGACCGGACACGGTTTTCAGGCTTTCACCACAGCGATTAAACAGCTCAGGGGTCGCCAGACAGCGGGCTCCATCGTGGATAAGGACCCGTTTAGCGCCAGGGGGAAGCCCCTGAAGACCGTTGTACACTGACTGCTGGCGCGAATCTCCCCCCTGAATCAGGGCAACAGGGGTGGTGAGCGGCAACGATTCCACAATGTCGGCGAGGAGCGGGCGATCGCCCGACTGGCAAACTAGGCCGATCCAGCTGACTCCATCGGCCCGATCCGCCGCCAACAAAGTCCAGGCGATCAGGGGGCGATTCAGCAGGGTGATCAAGACCTTATTGCGATCGGCTCCCATGCGTCGCCCCATCCCGGCAGCAGGAATCAAGAAATGCACATATCCCCCTTGATGGCGTATTTGGTGGCCATTTTTTCAGCCTATCGTCAAATTAAATCCGTTTTGTCAGCTAGGTAGCGCCTAAATGCCCACCAGGTTCCACTACAATATGGGGCGAACAGGCGTGGATATTTTCCTATGCGAGTACTGGCTCTTGTTCCGGGCGGAATTGACGACCAGGTTCTTTTTTTGCCCACGCTCCAGCATTTACACAAGGAACTGCCAAAAGCAGAAATCTTCGTAGTCACGACGCCTGAAGCCAAGTCTTTCTACGGGTTGACTCAGCTAGTGGCCGGAGCAATTCCCTATGGATTTGGATTGGCCAGCAGCCCAGCGGACTGGGCCAATCTGCTGGGAATCATTCGGGAATACGAATTTGAAGCCGTGATTACCCTGACCCAGTCCTGGTCCATAGGGCTGATGCTCTGGCTGAGCGGCATCCCCACTCGAATTGGCTATGCCAGCGGCAGCAACAGCCTGTACCTCACCCGCACGGTGCCCCTCAAGCCCGATCAGCCCCTGATGGATCAATATCATGATCTGCTCGGCGGGTTGAATATCACCGGGCCCTGTCCCGACACCCTGCTAAATATCCCCCAGAAAGACCTGACCTGGGCTGACAGCCTGCGCCAGAACATCGGGTTGGGCGAACAGGGCTATGTCTTGGTTTACCCAGGGCCCGAGTCTGCCACGGGCCAGAGCTACCCGGCTGATCAGTGGGCAACCATCCTCAAGGATTTCAATTCTCGCCAGCCCGATCTGCCCTTGGCGCTGATACAGACTACAGATAACGCGGCGATCGCCACCGCCACCGTCCAGATGGTGCCTGGCGTAAAGCTGCTGGGCCCGGAGACCCTATCTCAAACTGCCGCCCTGATCGCCGGGGCCAATCTGCTTCTGAGCACCGATAGCTATCCGCTGTATTTGGCGATCGCCCTGCAGGTATTTGCTCTGGGACTATTTGGCCAGAATGCTCCTACCCGCCAGCTGCCCGCTGCCGAAGGGGAAGTACGGGTTATGGGAATCGCTGCCGACAGCGGCCAGCTGGCGGACATTGATCCACAAACCGTCTTGAAAAAAGTTTGGGGTGAGTAGATCTAGCCTGGGACAGTGGACATTCCCCATGGGATTCGTCAACCTGAGGGGAGTGACGGATCGACCCCTGACTATTGCTCTGTAATCCATCCGGTTGAAGGAGGCGACAATGGACAAGATTAAAGCCCAGGCTAGCAAAGTCAGCCAGCTTGTCTTTTCAGCTGAGACCGGCACCGCTTACAAAAAAGCGCTGACTTTGACCTGGGACATCCTGCGTGAAACTGGTGTCCTGCTGTGGCTGGTGGTGTGCCTGCTATTCGTAGGCGTCGAGTGGTTTTATGTCACCTCGGTCCGCCTGGGACGCCAGGCCCGAACCTGGTACGAACATCTCGGAGAATCGAGCCCCGATGCCGAACCTCAATCTATGGCGTCAACCGGTCAGGCAATTTTGAACGTGGGGCAGTCAGGCCTGAGCTATTTGCTCACCCAGGCTCGCCAGCAGTTAGGAATCAAAGCTCCCGAAAAACCACCTGCTCCAGCCCCTAAGCCGACCCCAGCGACCAAACCTGAACCCGCTCCAGCCAGCTCCGCACCGGCTCCCGCCGCCGCCACGCCCAAGCCTCAGCCTGAGGTCCAAATTTCAGACGATGCCCTGGATGGGGATGCCCTGGATGGCGACGACGGCGACGAGTAGGGCCATAGCCTCTGGCTTTGCACAGATCGTAGAGTGCACAGATCGTAGAGATAGTGGGAGCGCACTGATCGGTGGTGCTGCCGGTTAAAAGTCGGGCCACTCGGCGATCGGCACCGTCGATTTGACCAGGTGCATACCCGCTGCAGCAAACTTCTGGAAGGTTTGATTGGCCTGATCCGTGAAGTCGACCACCTCTGGCACCACTACTGGAGAGGTACAGTCTTCCAGCAGATACACTTTTCCAGCTAACATAGGATTTCGCTGTTCGATTTCGCTCAGCATGTCCTGAACGGTCCAGGCCACGCAGTGGCTCTGGGCCTGACCAGCGACGATGACTCGATCAAATTCCAACAGCTTATCGATCAGGGTGCTGTTCTTCTTGGCAATGGGACGCCCCTGGGAGTCTTCTAACACTTCGGGGCTGAGCACAGAATAGTTCTCAGTCAGGGGATTACTGCCTTTGACCTCAAACCGGGTCTGGCTGTTGCGGGCCAGATTGTGAAAAAAGCACGCTTCTTCAACGGAGGACACCAGCGCATGGCCAATTCCCCCCAGCATGGAATGGTAGGGCCACACCGTCAGGGGAAACTTGCCGTGGCTGTCTAGCTGCTGGGTGTAGTGGAGCGCGTATTGCTGAAGATCTTTGTAGCTGCCGTTGCTGACGTAGGCCGTCACCGCCGGATTCACCCGCCAGCGGCCATCCACCACATCGTCGGAGTGGATCATCGTCATCGGAGCTGGATTCTCCCCGGCGGCATTGACCCAAAATTCGGCATGGAAGACCTGCATCACCGTGTGGGTATCCATGGTGGGTGTGATTTGGGTAATCACCCCGAGATTGCGATAGATGAACTCACAGAGGCGACTGTTGTCTTCGACAGCCCCCATGCCCGATCGCCCGCCGACGAACAGCTCAAAGCCAGGAATACAAAACGTATTTTGCACGTCGATTAGCAGCAGGCAGATCCGGCGGGAGTCTTGGAGAGCAGGCGGGATGTCGTGCTGTAGGGCCCAGCTCTTTGCCTGGGTGGCCCGTTCCTGGTAGGGAACTCGCCAGACTTCCCCCGCTCTGGCGGGCTGAAAAAATTCTGGGACGGGCAGTTGAACTTGAGTGCTCATGGAAACAGAAAATGCTATGGCTGATATTGCTCACTGTAGCCCGCAGACTTTTATCTGCCAGGGGTCGTTTGTTAGGTTTTTCTGCCAGGCTGGGTCGCTAAAGACAGCCATAGCGGGTCATGAACTGCTGGGTAACAGCCATGAGTGGCTGATCCAGGTAGGTCAGGGCCGCCGTGCCTAACCCAGGGGGAATACCGTAGCAGCCCTGGGCGATCGCCCCGGCAATGCAGGCGATGGTATCGGTGTCGCCGCCAATTTGGAGGGTGCGGCGCAGGGCGTCTTCAAAATCTTGACTGGTAAGAAAGGCAATCAGCGCCTTGGGCACGGCATCCTGGCAGGTGACTTGGGCGGGGGTCAGAGTCTCAAACGGCTGGCTCAGGTCGTAGCCAAATTGAACTTCTAGGTAGGCTTGGAGGTCTGGTTTAGAGCTGCCCTGGCGGGCCAGGTAAACCGCTGCTGCCGTCGCCTGGGCACCGCGAATCCCTTCTGGGTGGTTATGGGTAACCCTGGCGGTGCGTTCGGCCTCAACTAGCACCTGATCTAGAGCATCACAGGCAAATCCAACTGGGCTAACCCGCATGGCAGAACCGTTGCCAAAGCTGTTGTAGGGCTCGGGCTGGTCGGATTCTCCCCAGCGGCGGAAGCTCTGACCGTAGCCCGCATGGGGATAGCGGCGATAGTAGTCATGGATCATGGCCCCGTAGTCCTGGTTATGGAGCAGGGCCGCGGCGATCGCCACCGTCAGCACGGTGTCATCGGTGAAATGGCAATCGGGATGGAGCAGATCGATGTCGCCGACGGAGAGAAACTGTTTCGGGCAGCTACCCTCAAATCGAGAGCCAACAATGTCGCCGATAATCGCTCCAAGCATGGGTTTAGTTTGCCGAGAGGGATGGCTCAAGCTGACCGGTGGAGAGGTTCGCCTGGATGGACTGGCCGCCGATGCCCACTATCAGCCGCTGTCCGTCACCGCTGAGTCGAGGCACGTCACTAATCCACCAGCCCGCCTGGGTGCGATCTAAGATCTCCGCCTCGGAGAGGCCCACCGCCGCTCGCAAGTCTGCGTAGGCAAACTGGGCCACGGTACTGCCAGTGTCGTCCAAAATCGTCAGGGCACGGGGGCTGCGCACGTTGATCCATTCGTCCACCAGGGCGATATGGCCTTGATCGTTGACCAGGCCAAACCGGGGGCCGTACTCGTGGGGCAGGGCCGCCTGCCAGACCAGCTGACAGCGATCGCCCCTGGCCTCATACAAAACCGCCTGACTGCGACGCTGCTGGGGTAAAAATTGCAACGTCAAAAAATAAGCTTCCTCAGGGGAAGCGATCACTCGCCGAGGGGGAGGAAAGGCGATCGCATCGTCCTTGGCTTCGAGGCTGGGCTGATCGGGCGGCATCGGTATCCCTGCCAGCAGGTTTGGGAAAAACACAGGTTTTTGGAGGATCACGGCGATCGAGAGTCCCAGCCAATCAACCATGGTGTCGCCTCCATCGCCAGGCTACCCACAGCAAAACGCCCATGAATCCGGCGGTCGTCGTTGGTTCGGCAACGGGCTGCACCGCTGGCGCTGGGGCCTGGGGTCTGGATCTCCCCTCCCCACCGGGCTGATCAGAGTCTTGAGAGAGCAATGGCAGGCGGTGGACAACGGCATCGTAGTCTGCAACGTAGCGACTGCTGTCATCATCTAACCCGTCACCGTCCAAAAAGGACAGCGTAATCGGCGGCAAAGAAAAAATTGGCGGATCGCTCGGCAGCCCAGCGTTGGGGGTGACCAGGCTGCTATCCCGGGCAAAGTTGATCTGATCGTTAGTCAGCCGTGAAAGGGGGCCATCGGGGGTCACGTCGCCCAGGCCACTGGGAATGGCACGGATGCTGCCAGAGGTCAGCAGGTTGGTGGCCGATCCAGCACCAAAGTTGGAATGGGTCAGCCCCAGGTTGTGGCCGATTTCATGGGCAACCGTATCCTGACGGCCAATGCCACCGTTGAAGGCCAGGATGTTATCGCTGATCAAAATGCCATTTTGATCTATCCAGGCCAGGCCAAATACATCTGCTAAACCATCGATAATCTCATCCACAAACCACATACTAATCGGGCCCGAATTGCGGCTAGAGAGAGGATTACGGCCAAAAGCACCGGCCCCCCCCTGAAAGGATATTTCGGCAAATTCATCCCGCGAATCGATAGTCAAAAATCGAGATGCCAGCAGGCGGTTCGGGGCCAAAAACGTAATTTCAATATCGGCCTGGGACCAAATTTTACGAGTGACGGCTTCGAACGGAGCCAGGTCGGCACAGAAAGAGCCCAGGTCATTACATACCTGAATCGGCTGAATCGACAGAAATCGGGTGGGCCGTGGCCCCAGCTGAAATCCGGCGCAACCTGAAAGGGCGATCGCGCTCCCAGCGGCGGTCACCACCATTCTCACCAACGGGCCGAGGCGAGGGGAGTAGCGGTCTAAGCAAGCGGTCGGGGCAATAGAATCAGTCACTGGAGGCAAGCGATGGGTCAGCGCAACGGACGGAGATAGCCGAATGAAACCTGATCAAGGGGCTGGGCTTCACTACTGCCTTAGACTCTAACGGCATCTAGAAAGTTCAAACGGCGACCCCATAAATCTTTTGAAACAGCCCCAGGGTTGTCCCCTCTCCCATCACCAGGCGACCCAGCAGCTGATATTGCCACTCGATCAGGGAGGACTCGCCGTGGGCTGCCCGGTTGCGCAGCTTGGCGATCTGATCCACCATCGCCGCCGCCGCCGCCGCTTCTGCCTGCATCCACTGGGCGGCGGGGTGTTCCCACTGGCTGAGAAAATCTGTCAGCCAGACCCGATCCTGACTGCCCAGTTCCCCAGATTTCGCCGTGCTGTACAAGACCTTGGCGGGGGGGCGGCTGGTTTGCTTCAAGGCCGAGGCTTTCAAGGTTTTCCAGCTATTGGCCACCAGCGGTGGCAGCATACCCAGGGTGTATTTGCCCTGGGGGGCCAGGGAGACACCTCCAAGCTCGGTCACTCCTTGGGGCAGCAGAAAATCGTACAGGCCGGTGAAAAACGGCTGGATCAGCTCTCGCTCAACGACAAAAGCCAGTCGCAGTCCTGCTTCCGAATAGTCGGCCTGGCTGGTATCTCCTTCTTCCCCAGCGACGATCGCCTGGTGCTTGAAGGCGGCATAAAAATCTTTCTGGCTGCTATGGCTGAGGCAGTACCAGACTTTATCTCCCACCGCCTGCCGCACCTCTTGCTTGAGCCGTTGGGGATCGATCGCCCCTTTACCCACAGGCAGCTGGGCCTGCATCTGGGCGATATGGGCTTCTTGGGACTGAATGTTGGTTTCTTGCTGTTCTAGCTGCACCTGCAGCTTTTGGAACTGCTGTTTTTGGTCCTGGGTGAGCTGACTGAGCTTGGCTTCGAGCAGGGCAACCTGGCGGCTGAGAGTCGCAATATGGTCGTCTTTTTCGGCTAGCAGCTCGTCTTTTTCGAGGAGCAGGCGAGTCTTCTGACGCAGTTCCAGGGCATTCAACCCCGCCCGCAGCAGGTTGAAGTAGTAAGCCTCGGAGAGATCCACAGGCTGGGCTGCTTCCCCAGGAGTACACAAAAACCCCTGCCGCTCAGGCAGCAACACCACGAGCTGCTGCCCTTCTGCATTGCGAATGGTGACTTCCTTGGAGTCGGTGAGGGTAGCGATCGCCACGGTGTAGGGG
>PYEQ01000196.1 GCA_003017785.1 filamentous cyanobacterium CCP5
CCCTCCGAAAGAAAGCTCCTCCCGCCCCTGCAACCGCCGCTGCCATTCTTCGTCAATTTTGTCGCGGTTTTGAATCTCCTGGTCAATTAGATCTGTCTCCGTGGTGTAGGCCAGATCCTCTTTGCCCACAATGCTTTGGGTCGCGAACTGCTGGGCAAACTGAATTTTTTCTCGCAGTTCAGGGCTAGGGTTTTGCAGCTGGAGCGATCGCGCCTGGCGGCTGTCGTTGCGCTCGGCAATCTTTTGATTACGCTGTTGTACCCAGAAATAGCGCACCAGGGGAATCGACAGAAACGCCACGCCGTAGCCCAAGAGCAGCCAGTAGATAGAGTTGACGAAGGCGACAATGCCGCCTAGTTCTGCCACCAGGGCTGGGTCTTGTAGGAGACTGCCTAGGGCCAGAGCCCCAACCAGATTTGCCCCTCCCAGACCGATCGCCGTCATGATTTGACCAGTGGACGCCTGACTGAATCGACGGGGCAGCTCTTGAAGGAAATCGGGCACTCGCCGCTGGCGGCGTTCTTCGGCGCTCACCTGAAGCTCTGGGAAACGGTAGACAATACCGCCCTGGGGGCTGACCTCTGGCTGGCCGTTAAACCGGCTCAGCACGGGGATCATAAAATCTTCTAGATCTCGATCCCAGCCCTCGCCGAGGTCATCTAAATAGGGTGCGATTTGCTCTGCGGTGACGGCCCCGCGATTGTTGCGGATTACGGTGGCGATCGCCTGCCAACGGCGATCCTCAAGGTCTTCGTTGGGGTTGCCATCTCCAAACAGGAAAGAAAATACCCCCTCCAGGAAGTTCAAGTCTGATTCTCGGCCCCGCTGGCGAGTCCGGGAACGGCGACGGCTAGGACCATAGTCGTAATGGAAAAACCAGAACAGATCCGGGCCAAAGAAAAATCGGGGCATAAAGATCATGCCGCCGCCGAAGCCACCACCGTCGCGATCGTCGCTCTGACGGCTGGAGCTAGCGGCCACCGCGATCGCAATCAGCGCCACCGCAATCAGCACCAGTGAGAGGATAAGCAAGATACCAAAGGAGATGCGAATCAGGTAAAACAGCACTCCCCAGACTCGCTCCCAAGCAGATCTCAACCGCAGCCGCCAGGACTTACTGAGCAGAATCCCCTGAATATTCTTCGGGAACTCATAGGCGATCTCACCCGCCTCAGACACCTGCAAATGGGCCTGAACGTCAGTAGCGAGGGCCAGAATCTGCTGCTGGGTTTCTTCTAGAGCTAGTCCCGCCTCTGCCGCCACGTCTGCCGTGGTAACCCGGTAGTTGAGGCGCTCGATCGCCTTTAGAACGCCGCCGTCATATGCCATAACTCCCCCTCTGGGACCGATCCTCCTTATCTAGTATAGGGAGGGGAAATGACCGCTTGAGGGGGAGTTATCCGAATACATGAGGTGAGCTGGCACGGATGAAAGCATCCTCAGGGCCGCTTACGACTACTCAATTTAAGCGTTTTTGCTCAGGAGTGTTTGCCTAGCACCTGCGCCTTGAGGGAATTGAAATCTTCTATGAGCTCCTGACGATTGGCGGCTCTTAACAGATAGCGATAGATAAACCAGCCGCTATAGGCCAGCCCAATCAGCTCAAACAGCGGAGCTAGCAAAGGAATATCGTTAACTGCTCGCAGAATGGCCAGCACCACCCGCACCGAAATCAAGGCAGCTAGAATCAGACCTACGGTAATCAATGGCCGCTGATATTCCTTGAAAAAGTCGGTCACATAGTCAGGCAAATTACCGAGCAGCCCCGAGATCCGATTCCAGATTTGCTGCCACTGCTGAGAGGCCTCATCACCAGAGAACGAGGATTCAGAATTCAAGTTTTCAGAGGAAGACGTCATCGGATCTTCCCCAGGGACCGCAGATTCTGACTGTAATTCTGTATTCATAATCTATCGCTACCTATCGTTCACGGGCTTGCTATCAAACACGAATCTCAGAATACACCCAAATAATTCAGGCGCTAGCAGATTTATAAACGCTATCGGCGGGTTTTTCAATTCTTTCGACGAGAGTTAACAAAACCGACCGTTGGGATGGAGTGATGTGCAGAAGCGATCGCCCCTTGGTCCCTCCAGATGTGGCTAGATCCAGCCGAGGATTGAGCCTAATCGAGACAGCCCCGTTTATTCAGTCCTTCCTGTTGGTCATTCCCCAGAGAGGCTCTCAAAGGAATCAATTAGATCATGCAGTCGCCGTCTATCAATGGTAAAACCAGGATCAGAGCAGCCGAGATCACCGTTTTTTTTAGCCCGTTGGCAGGCTAACGGAACATGGCGGATGAAGTGACGCCTGCTGGCACGTCTTCTAGGCTGGGTCATGGATTATCACTGTCCCCTGGATTGGCTGGATTGAATCATGAACGAATGAGCCGGAGCAGCCCGGCCGGTGAGTCCTCAAAAGTGTAGCATCCGTCACTTTTGTTGCAGTTTGTGCCGCCCTTCCCGGGGAAAAATCGACAGCCCTTAGAATGCAAGAAGACAGAATGCAAGAAGACGATCCTAATCCAGGAGGATAAGCGCGTATCGACACAGTGCATGGCCATCTGCAAGGCCTTAAGCCCAGCCAACTCAAGCAGCTGCAGCGGCTCTACCATCAACGGATTCCAGGAGATCGGATTACGACCCCTGAATTTGCCCAGCGCCTAGCCGCCATCAGCACCGAAATTAACCAGCCAGTCTGCACTTACATCAACCGTCGGGGTCAGGTGGTGCGGGTAGGCGTCGGCACTCCCCAAAAGACTCAAATTCCGCCTCTAGAGCTGCCCCGTTACGGAGCCGAGCGTCTTTGTGGCATTCGCTGTCTAGCGACCCAGCTCAAGCCCGATCCCCCCAGCGAGAGCGCTTTGACGGCGATGGCAATTCAGCGCCTAGACGCGCTGGCCCTGTTGACCTTATCGGGGGGAGGCTTTCAGCGACGGGGCGGAGGCGCCACCGGCTATGTCAAGTCGGCTTACCTCGCCCATCTGGTCCCGTCCGTAGAAGAACGCTGGTCGGTATCCCCAGCCACCAGCCTGGATGTGCTAGCCAAGCAAGACTTTCTGGATCTAGCCGAAGGCCTGGAAGCAGAATTTCGCCGAGAATTTGTCGCCCGCCAGGTGGACATCGACCACGATCGGGTGCTGATGGTAGGGCTAATGATCGCCAGTCAGACCAAAGACCAGTTCCATGCCCGGATGAATGAGCTGCGGCGACTGGTGGAAAGCGCTGGCGGTGATGTACTGGGCAGCCTCGACCAGCGGCGATCGCGCCCCCATCCCCAGACAGTGTTGGGAGCCGGTAAAGTGCAGGAGGTGGCTCTGGCAGTGCAGACCCTGGGGGCCAATCTGGTGGTGTGCGATCGCGACCTCTCACCCGCCCAAGTGCGCAACCTAGAGAACCGGATTGGCGTGCGAGTGGTTGATCGGACAGAATTGATTCTGGACATATTTGCCCAGCGGGCCAAAACCGGGGCCGGGAAACTCCAGGTGGAGCTAGCCCAGCTCGAATACCAGCTCCCCCGTCTGACCGGACGGGGGCAGGCTATGTCGCGACTGGGGGGCGGCATCGGCACCCGAGGCCCCGGTGAAACCAAGCTTGAAACTGAGCGGCGGTCCATTCAGCGGCGCATCACCCGGCTTCAACAGGAGGTCAACCAACTCCAGGCCCATCGCGCCCGCCTTCGCCAGCGGCGTCAGCACGACGACGTCCCCTCCATTGCCGTGGTGGGCTATACAAACGCCGGTAAATCCACCCTGGTCAATACCCTCACCAACTCTGAGGTATACGCCGCTGACCAGCTGTTTGCCACCCTCGATCCAACCACCCGTCGGCTGTCGATTTTAGATGAGAGCGACACGCCGCGAGGGCTAGTGGTCACAGACACCGTTGGGTTTATAGAAGAGCTACCGCCACCGCTGATGGATGCTTTCCGCGCCACCCTAGAGGAGGTGACCGAAGCCGACGCCTTGCTCCACGTCGTGGATATCTCCCATCCTGCCTGGCAGGCCCAAATTCACGCGGTGATGAACCTGCTGCAAGCCCTACCGATGACCTCCGGTCCCATTCTGCTGGTGTTTAACAAAGCTGATCGTGTAGATCGAGATCAGCTGGTCTTAGCCCAAGAAGAGTATCCCCAGGCAATTTTCGTGTCGGCAACCCAGCGCCTAGGGCTGGAAACTCTCCGTCTCAAGCTGCTACAGCTCGTTGACTATGCCGTTGCGGTTTAGAAGATTCCCCTTGCCTGCTCCGCTTTGTCTAAAGGGCAGCAGACAAGGGCGCACGCGAATGAAGCAGCAACCTTCATAAACAAAAGTCAACTTTTATGAAGGCGAGCACGGCTGACTTGCGTCTAGGGACGGCGAAATTTGATAATGCTGGCAAGGGTTTGAGAACCTGGAGGCCATTCTTGACGTCGTTCATAAACGGACGTCACCCGCGAGAATAGTCGCAATATTTTTTATCAAACAGGTTTGGAGATCGTAACTATGGGCCTGATTAAGAAGGTATTTGGTGCCGTCTTTGGTGTATTCGGAGCAATTTTGAAAGGCGTGTTAGGGATTTTCGGCATTGGTAAGAGTGACTACTACCTCGAACTAGATGAGTCTCAGGAGAGCTCAAGCCAGGGGACTAAGCCAGCCTCCACCCAGCAGCAGCCCAAGCCGTCAGCTTCTGAACAGCCGGCAGCCCCGGCCCAAACCAGTAAAGAGCAGCCCACCAAGCCAGAACCTGCCGCAGCTAGTCAGGCGACGGCTAATCAGCCGGCTAGCGGTGCCGGAGCCCAAGCGCCATCGGCGGCGAAACCGACCGGATCGCCTCTCTCCCAGCCGTCTGGCATGGCTGTGGCCTCAGCTAAGGCTGATTCAGAATCAGCTGGAACCTTTGCTACGGACTACCTGGTCAATCCTGCCATCTCAAACGGCAGCCGTCGCCGCCCAGGCCCATCTCTCTCGGCGTTTAAGGGCATGGCCCGGCAAATGCAGTCTTAGGCCCTTAGATTTTCTAGCTCCTTCTACTGCGTTCACCCCCCACTCAGCCAGTCCCGCTTTCCTAACCGGAGGCGGGACTTTTAGGTTGATAGCGGAGGTAGCACAGACAGCTATACAGCTGAAACACCGAGTCCCAATCAGAGGGGGAGCGCCGTCCCAGAGAGAGATAGGGCTTTAGGTGAGGTAGTAAATTCAGAAACTCTAGGGCGCGATCGCTATACCCTGTAAAGTCGTTATGGAGCGGAGCAATGATCTGGTCTAACCGCTGCTTGAGCTGATTCCAGGTGTGATGGCTGATCGAGGGAGCTGACCCATCTGGCTGACTGCCCTCGGCTAAAGGGGCACCTTGACGGTACTGGTAGGTGCGATCGCAAAATCTCAAAATACTACCCCGCCCGTATAGATGAAGATCGATTACTTCGGCATAGTCCTGGGTTTGCTGCTTGCGCTGGAGTTTGCCCCAGGGCCCTAAATCCACCACCGATTCAAAGATCGGTAGACGGCCTCGTACTCGCTGGGATACCTCCGACCAGTCAAAGGTGATTTTGCCCCGCTGGCCAGCGGGATTCTGACACACCACGCTCACCTGGTTCTGAATCTGGTCGACATATTGCACCTGAAACACCGGCAGCGCCTTGATCTGATCGACAGATACCCAAAATACAGGGGTTTGACGCTCGAGCAGTTGTTGCCCAAAGTACTCTAGTTCTCCGAGCTGCCCCACCCGATATGGCCGCCAGTGCCGTCCCGGAATCATCATCCGGGCGGTGTAGACATCCATTTCCATGACCTCCGCTAGCCCCTGAATGGCTAGCTGCCGAGCTTCGCCCTGCACGGGCTCCAGCACCAGCAGCGCCTGGGCGGCCCCGCCAGGCTGAGCCTTGGCCGCGGTTAAGCTCTGCTCCCGATCTCGGGCCAGGGCATCTTGAATCCGCTGGATGCCCTGGCGGGCCTGGGTAATCAATCGGGCCTGGCCGCCCTGCTGTAATACCTGTCGGTAAGCCTTGAGGGCTTTCTCAGAACTATTAATCGCTTCAAAGTAACGACCCACCGCTAGCGGAAACCAGGGATCGGAACGGGATTCCCACTGTTTGATCAAGCTGGCTGCGGCCTTCAAATCGGCCTGGGCGATCGCCGCCAGCACCGCTTCGTAGTTATTCACGGCTACCCCCTACAGCAGCCGTAGCTGCCGGGACTCATCCACAGCTGGAGGTTCTGAAATAGGGGTGACAACAGAGTACTCACCGTCGGGTTCCCGCATCAATTCCTGGGCCGCTTCTACAAGGGTATCAGCGATATCAGTCAGGTCATCCCGAGTTGCCAGGTAGCACTGTAAAGCTGCAACCGGTTCAAGGGTGTTATCGGTGCCCAGATCAGGTACTCGAGAACGGACTAACTGGCTTACCAGTTCTGGCTGCATGGTGTAAGTGTGGGCCTGGGTCAAGGCCTCATCCAGAGCGCGGGGATTAATCTGATCCATCTGATCCGAGCGTAGCTGGTAGATCAGGCGCACGACGGCTTCGTCGAGGGTAGCTTTAGCGATCGCCTTGAGAATTTTCGCTTCTGGATCGTCGCTCTTGGACACATCCACCTTCAGGGTCAGGAAGGGACGCACCGGCAGCGGACAAAATTCCGCCTGGGCCTGCCCTTTCTCCAAATCTACTAGCACATAGCCCTTCTCCTCAGCTTCTTCGCTGAAGTCCACCCGCTCGATGCTACCGGGATAGAGGATGAGAGGCGACTCACACAAAATCTGGTGGCGATGAACATGCCCCAACGCCACGTAGTCAAAGCAGGGCCGCGCCAGCAGGGCCATGGGCACGTTAAAGCCCCGCCCCGCCGCCAAAAACCGCTCCGCCCCAAAGGTAGCGGTGTCCGTCATCACATGGGCTAGCAGCACCGTCGGCAAATCCGGATCGAGCTGGCGCACTTCTCCTTCCAAGGCCACCCGCAGCCGATCCACTAGGGTTTGGTTCACCTCTGCCATCCCCATGCCCTCGGTTTCGGGCCGAGTCAGCAGGGCGGAGCGGGTCAGCCAGGGCAGAGTGACAATCTGCACCGGGCCGCTACGGGTTTCCAGGCGATGGGTTTCCAGGCGATCGCCCACCACCATGCCGGGTACCCCCAGCGTCCGATAGAGGCAGAGGCTCGCGCCCCCCTGGCCCTGGGCGTACTGGTCGTGGTTACCCACCAGCAGCACCGTGGGAATGCCCGCATCCGCCAGCCGTCGAAACTGGCTGGCAAACGCCTGCTGCACCAGGGGCGGCGGGGTGGCATCGGGAAAGGCATCGCCGCCAAACAGCACCAGATCGACTGGTTCGGCGATCGCCCGGTCGATGCACTGAGCCAGGGCAGCGGTGAAGTCCTCCAGGCGAGTATTCAGCCCCGTCTCGGGGTTGAGCCTGCCGTGGGCAAAGCCGCTGCCCATGTGGATATCGGATAGATGCAGAAGCTTGATCACGCTACTCAAAGAATGTTGCAACGTCAGCGGCAAAGCCAGGGATCAGGGGCGTTATAGCCGTATCTTCTGGATAGAGGGTCATGGCCTTTTGCAGCTGCCCCTGGCTGTGGCGATAGACCTCAATGCTTTTGAGCTTGGGATCTACAATCCAGTACTCTCGAACCCCCTGCACGGAATATAACTTGAGTTTTGTGGTTTGATCTCGCTGGCGGTCTTTTGGGGTGCGCGAAAGAATCTCCACAATAAGTTCAGGAGGCCCCATTAGATGACCAGATTCTTCGTCGAGGGTTTCCGCCAGATGGTCATCGCTCGCCCAGACGACATCCGGAATCACCGCATCCCATTCAGAAAAGACAATGCCCGGAGCAGTAACCGCTTCCCCCAGGCTACTCTCCGTAGACCAGGCATTTAAGGCGGCACAAATTTTGTCGGCAATCTTTTGATGACGCCAGTGGGGGGCTCGGGTCACCTGCAGCTCTCCAGAGATAATTTCGTAGCGGTTACCGCTATCTGGCAGCCCCTCTAAATCGGCAACCTGCCAGACTGCTTGCAGTGGGGATGGACTGGTGGACATTTTTGAGAGTCCTAATT
>PYEQ01000197.1 GCA_003017785.1 filamentous cyanobacterium CCP5
GGATAAAGCGCCTGCAATGTCTCTGTACTCATGCCGACACCGCAGCCGAGATCGACGATCGCCCTGGGAGTCTCCGATAATTCTGCTTTCAGAACGTCGTGGTAGCTCTGGCGGAGCATGGCGTCTCCCTGGGCACCGGCATCGGGCCAGAGGCGGGCGTGGACGGCTTTGGCGGCGACTTCCACTTCCATTGCGGGGAGCCAGCCGAGGTTGCCTTCGTCGTAGGCGTGAAAACTGGTGGTGTAATAGTTGGGATAAACCAAATCTGGGTTCTGCACCGCTGCCAGTTCAGCCGCCCAGGCGGGGGAAAGGCTATTTCCTACAGCCCCAGCATCCCGGCGCTCGAGCTGGCGCACGGTTTCTCGCCAGGGTACGCCGATGGTTTCCGCCCGCTTAATCATCATGGCGCGGGCCCGACCCTTGGCTAAATTCCACAGGGGCTTGACGGCCAGAATTCGGTTGACCAGGGCAGAGGTGAGGCTAGGGGCAGCGATCGCGCTCATGGGCAAAACACAGCAACAACGAGAACTGAAACCTTAGCTTTTCCTTTGACTTAGGGCTTCAGCTTGAACATTCAATCATCATTATTTCAGAGAGCTGCGGCGGGTTCCCGTAGTGAAACGTTAATTTGGAACTAATCTCAAATTTCCACAGTCCTTTTCCACAGTCCTATGTACAACGCCCACTACTTCGACGAGTCAAATTCCCGATCCTTTGAGCTGCCCGGTGCTCGCCCCCACTACAACCCCGATCGCCCCGGTCAGGTGGAGCACATCGCCCTGGATCTGGCTCTCGATCTAGATAATCAGGTGTGTAAAGGAACCTGTGAGATCCAGATTAATCCGATTCGTGATGGCGTTGATAAGCTCACCCTGGATGCGGTCAGCCTGCAAATTCAGTCGGTGAAAGTGGGCAAGAGCAAGCAAGACTACGACTACGACGGGGAACAGCTCCATGTGCGGCTAAAGCAGCCCACCACTGCCGGCAAGCCGATCAAGGTGGCAATCGCCTATCGCCTCGAACAGCCCCAGCGGGGACTCTATTTCATTGGCCCAGAAGAACACTACCCCGACAAGCCCGTGCAGGTGTGGACCCAGGGAGAAGACGAAGACTCCCGCTTCTGGTTTCCCTGCTTCGACTATCCAGGGCAGCTCTCCACCTCCGAAATTAAGGTGCGGGTGCCCCAGCAGTACCAGGTGGTTTCCAACGGCGAACTGGTCAGCACCACCGAAGACGGCGACCACAAAATTTTCCACTGGCACCAAAAGCAGGTCCACCCCACCTACCTGATGGCCCTGGCGGTGGCTGACTTCGACGTCATCCAGGATCAGTGGCAGGACATCCCCGTCACCTACTACGTGGAGAAGGGCAAGAAAGACCAGGCCCAGCTCACCATGGGCAAAACGCCTCAGATGGTCGAGTTTTTCAGCGAAAAGTTTGGCTACCGCTACGCGTTTCCCAAATACGCCCAGGTGTGTGCCGCCGACTTCATCTTTGGCGGCATGGAGAACACCTCGGTAACGATTCTCACCGATCGCTGCCTGCTGGACGAACGGGCCGCCCTCGACAACCGCAATTCTGAATCCCTGGTCGCCCACGAACTGGCCCACCAGTGGTTTGGGGATCTGCTGGTGATCAACCACTGGAGCCACGCCTGGGTGAAAGAAGGTATGGCTACCTATTCCGAAGTGCTCTGGACTGATCGCGAATACGGCCCCGACGAAGCCGCCTACTACCGCCTCGGGGAAGCCCGCAGCTACCTCTCCGAAGACCGCAGCCGCTATCGCCGCCCGATGGTCACCCACATCTACCGGGAAGCGATTGAGCTCTATGATCGCCACATCTATGAGAAAGGGGCCTGCGTTTACCACATGATCCGCACCGCCCTGGGGGATGAACTGTTCTGGCAGGCGATCCACACCTTCGTCAACGACAACGCCCACCAGACCGTCGAAACGGTGGATTTGCTGCGGGCGATCGATAAGGCCACCGGCCACAACTTGCGGCCCCTCTTCGACCAGTACGTGCTGCGGGGCGGTCACCCCGACTACAAAGTCGCCTACTCCTGGGACGGCGACAGCAACCTGGCCAAGCTCACCGTCACCCAAACCCAGGCCAAAGACGGCGACACCAGCAGCACCAGCGGTCTATTCGACCTGAAAATTCCCCTCGGCTTCGGCTTCGTCCAAGGTAAGCAGGTGGACGTCAAAACCTTCAAAGTCCGCATCCACGAACGGGAGCAGAGCTTCTTCTTTCCCCTAGAGAAAAAGCCCGACTTCATCAGCTTCGATGTGGGCAACCACCACCTGAAAACCGTCGAGCTGACCTACCCCGTCGCCGAGCTGACGGCCCAGCTCCAGCACGACCCCGACCCCCTATCGCGCATCGAGGCCGCCAGCGCCTTAGCCCAGAAGGCCAACCTGGAGGCGATCGCTGCCCTTTCCCAGGCGTTAGAGAACGATCCCTTCTGGGGCGTCCGGGCCGAAGTCGCCGAAAAGCTGGCCGAAATTAAGCTCGATCAGGCCAGCGAAGCCCTGTTTAAGGGTCTGAAGGACGAAGAATCGCGGGTGCGTCGCGCCGTGGTCAGCGCCCTCAGCGACATCAAGACCCAGGACAGCTACAAAGCCCTCAAGGGCATCGTCGAAAAGGGCGACCCCAGCTACTACGTCGAAGCCGCCGCCATTCGGGGCTTAGGCAAAGTAGCCGCCAGCGACCTCGATGGCAAATCTCGGGAGAAAAAAGCCCTGAAGATCCTGGAGGACATCCTCAGCGATCGCCCCGCCTGGAATGAAATTCTCCGATCCGCCGCCATTGGTGCCCTGAGCCAGTTCAAGACCTCCATCGATGCCTTAGATCTGGTGCTGAAAACCACCGCTCCCGGCGTTCCCCAGGCGTTGCGGCTTGCGGCCATCCGCGCCCTCGGTCCGATTTCTAAAGGCCAATCTAAACCCGACATCGAGCGCATTCTGGATCGGCTAGACGTGATTTCCCGCGAGTCCTTCTTCCTCACCCAGGTGTCCGTCGTCATCGCCCTCGGCTCCATGGAAACTTCCCGCGCCGTCAGCGTTCTCCAATCCCTGGCGGAGCATACCCCCGATGGCCGCGTCCGTCGCCGCGCAGAAGAGGCTGTAAAAAAGGTGCAAAAGGCGATCGGCAAAGACGCCGCCGTCAAGAAACTCCAAGAAGAAATCGACGACCTGAAAAAAGCCAACCAGGATCTTAAAAGCCGTCTAGAAACCCTGGAAGCCAAATCTAAATCGTAGCCAAAACCTCAGCCTTAACCCACCTAAGGGCGCAGTGAACCATGCCCTTAGGTTTTGTAGTGGGTCTATTTCCTGCCAGGGCGCGTCTGCTTAGTTGGCCAGGGATGCCTTGATTTCGGCTGAAATAGCTGCCAAAAAGGTAGGTTTAGCTTGGTTTTCTGAGGAAGCTGAGACATCGGTGGTTCGACATCCATATGGCTGTCTCCTTTAGAAGCGCTTGCAGCCTCTCCAAACATAATGCGGTGATACTGGAGCCACAGTTCAGACCCCCTGATCTCAGCCTCCACCAGTCGATGTAGCGCCTTGCGATCGTCTAGGCTCTCGATCTGGGACGCCACCAGCTCTATCAGCTTCAGGGAAGCATCCTGCTTGCCACTGCCATAGGCCCGGATAGCTAAGCGTACCGTCTCAGCCAGCCGGGAGAATTTTGTATTTTTATCGTCTAACTTAAACGTCCTCACACCGACCACCTAAATATCACTGGCCCTCTCTGAGGATAATCGGTGTTTTGTTAAATCGGCTACGGATTTCTACGGCTATTTCCTGAACGAATTGATACTTGACCAACTCATTAGGCTTTCCCAGGGCGCTTCAAGCTTCAAATATGCCGTCAGGATGGCTCAGACTAGGCCCCATCGGCGATAGTCGGAGGCCGGCCCTAAACCCATCACCCCGCTACGAAAGGATACAGCCTCCAACCTCAGTCTAGAAAGCCTGCGATCGCAGCCAGAAGCCTCACCGCCACCGTCATGAAACCGTGCAACCATACGTGCTCAAAGCCCTGGATGCGCAAGTGATGGAGCGCGATCGCGCAACCCATCAAAACCTCTCAGCCAAAATTAGAACTTGGCAGATTCCTTTAATTAGAGTCTGGCAAGCATCCTAACAATGAATCGGCAGCTTCCAGTACATCTGTGTGGTCCCACTCAGCGGCTCGCTGCTTGGCCGCAATCACGCCACTGCGGTGGACCTTCTGCAGGTCTCCATAGGGAAATTTGTAGCGGGACTTGGTGCCTTCACCGACTTCGGTGTCGATCGCTAGATGCCATTTGCCAAATTCTTCATAGCCGTTGCGATCGATGAAATTATTTTCTCGTTCCCGCGAAGGTTGGGCCTCGCCCCAGTCGCTGTCTTTAACGTATTCGTTCTTTTGAATTAGCTCTTTGGCGTAGTCAATACCCGCAGGATTTGCCTTAATTGCCATGGATCAGGGCTGAAATCGTCGTCCAACAACAGCACTGCTGTCATCAATACTGTCCCTACCGTAACGGGAACGACCTTACAGACCAATCCGTCCCTAGACAAATTGGCATTACGCCACAGGCATGAGGTCCCAGCCGTCCATCGAACGGTCGAGGATTAGATAGCTATCGACTACTCAATCCTATAGTTAGTCGGTGCCCCCCCAGGTCCAGCGGGGGTTGCCGTCGCGCAGGCCCCCAAAAATCAGGGTCGAGGTAAAGCCGTTGGCATCGGGGATGCCGGTCATATCTAAGGTTGCCGTCACCTGCCCATCGACCAGCTGCACCTGCAAATAGGAGTGGCCCTCGTAGGCCCCATCATCAATGCTGTTAATAATGGCAGTGCCTTCGCAGCTGCGAAATTCGGGTTTGAGGGTACCAACCCAGGTGGTACTAAACGTATCTGATTCCAAAACTCGGATGTTGGTGGCAATATCTCGCAGCTTGATCATGCCATCCTGAGCAAATCCGCCTTCGAAGGGTGGACGCAGGGTTTCATGGGCAATCAGTCTGGCTGGGCAAATAGCTTCTGGACCATTGATTGGCAGCACATCCAGTTCAATCGTCGTTGCCAGGGCTGCGGCGCCAACACCGCTCAACAGACTTAAGGGCAGTGCCCACAGGAGCGATCGCCCAATGTTCATATCTCTATCACCCACCTATGCGCTGCCCAAAGTCTATCCCGCTGGCAAAACCAGACTGGGTTCTCACAGCAATTCGTAATGGTCAGGACGAAATTCTCAGCTTGCCTTTTAGGGGTAATCTCTCTAGCATTGCAGAGACTTCATCTCCCCGCTCCACCATGGACCTCAAAGCCCACATTCGTGATATTCCTGACTTTCCCAAGCCAGGGATCACCTTCCGCGACATCACCACGCTACTCGCCAATTCTCAAGCGCTGTGCCACGCGATCGAGTCCCTGGCCGAACAGTGTGCTCCCCTGCAACCGGACTACATCGCCGGCATCGAGTCACGGGGATTCATTTTTGGTATGCCCCTGGCCTACACGATGAACCTGGGCTTTGCCCCCATTCGCAAGTCGGGCAAGCTGCCTGCCGCCACCCACTCCGCCGAATACGAACTGGAATACGGCACTGATAAGCTAGAAGTCCACCAGGACGCCTTTGAATCGGGGAGTCGCGTCTTAATAGTGGACGACCTGATTGCCACAGGCGGTACGGCGGCGGCCACGGCGAGACTGGTGGAGATGACAGGCTGTGAGGTGGCAGGCTTTGGCTTTGTGATTGAGCTGCTAGCCCTAGAAGGGCGCAAGAAACTACCTCAGGTACCCATCGCTAGCCTGTTGCAGTATTAAGATCGGTGCAAGCAGTTGTTATCGGCCCTTTGGGATGACTTCAACCCCCTCGACGCCAGATCCTCGTAGAGCCCAGCTCTGGAACGGTTTTGTCTCTGGCCTCACCAGCGAAACCACCCAGTACATCCTCAAACGAGTCTTACAGGCGATATTGACGCTGTTTTTGGCCTCTTTGCTGAGTTTCTTTGTGATTCAGCTGGCACCGGGGGATTTTCTCGACCAGTACCGTCAGAATCCGCAGTTTTCTGCCGAAACCCTCCAGCAGCTAGAGCAGCAGTTTGGCCTGGACAAGTCTCCTGTCGAGCAGTACTGGCGCTGGCTAACCCAGGTGGTGACGGAGGGTAACTTTGGCTATAGCTTCTCCTACCAGCGACCGGTGGTGGATATTTTGGCTGAGCGGATTCCTAATACCCTGCTGCTGTCCTTTGCGTCGATTATCGTGACCTGGGCGATCGCTATTCCCCTCGGCGTGATTGGGGCGGTCAAACAAAATAAGCCCACGGACAAGTTTTTGCGGGTGTTAGCCTACATCGGTCAGGGAACACCGACGATTGTCACTGGCCTATTGCTATTGTTCTTTGCTCAGCTCACTACACCCCTGTTTCCCATCGGCGGACGCACCAGCATCATCCATGATGATTTGAACTGGTTTGGCAAGGTGCTGGATGTGCTCTGGCACATGATTTTGCCAACCCTGGCCCTTAGTATCACCAGCTTTGCTGGACTCCAGCGAATCACTCGCGGGCAGCTACTCGACGTACTGCGCCAGGACTACATCCAGACCGCCCGCGCCAAGGGCCTACCGGAAAATCGCGTTATCTACGTCCACGCCCTGAGAAACGCCGTGAATCCGCTGATTACCCTGCTGGGGTTTGAGTTCGCCAGCTTGCTTGGTGGCGCATTTATCACCGAAAACTACTTCAACTGGCCAGGGCTCGGCAAGCTGATTTTGCAGGCAGTACAGTCTCAGGATCTCTATCTGGTGATGGGCAGCCTGATTATGGGGGCGGTGATGCTGATTTTGGGGAACCTACTGGCGGATTTAGCCCTGAACTTTGTCGATCCGCGCATCAAGCTGTCTGAGATGAACTGATGGCGACTCAAATTTACTATTTGCTGCGATCGCGCCAGGACGGCAGCTATTTAGCGGCTCGCCCCAGGGAAGGAGAGGCCAAAGAAGCCTCTGCTTTTCTGCTGGTGTTTAATGCCGACTACGAAGCCCTCACCTATCTCAATGCCCACGCGCCGGATTTGGCGAACCGATTCAGCGTCGAAAGCCTGCCCCCTTCTCGGCTATCCCCCGTGTTAGAACGCTGGGGCTATCAGGGTATCGGCGTAGTCGAAGAACCCCGCCAGCCCCGAGTGGAGTTTTATCGGCGATCGTGAGGAGAGCCGTGATGACCGCTTAGGGGGCACGGCAGTACCGACGCTCCTAAGGCAATCTCATATCACCGACCCGACATAGCATTGCATTGCATTGCAATGGCATATCACCGCCTGTATACAAGATGTCATCACCCTGCGATCGCATATCGACCTGCTGCAACGCTAAAGTGACACAGCTGCTTAGATGATCTGTCACACTGCATAGAAAGCAGAGCCTTGTGTTTATTAAGCAGGGCCCTCTGTTTAATAAAGTGGCACAGCTGCTTAATTGATCTGTCACACTGTATAGAAAGCAGAGCCCTCTGTTTAGCAAAGTGGCACAGCTGCTTAACTGATCTGGCACACTGCATAGCAAGCAGTGCCCTGGGTTCTTTGGCCTGACACCAATATCGGTACAGTGGTATCCATGTCTGGTATTTAGGCGATCGCTTCAGCCAACAGCGTGAATATTATGAAAATTGAGAGACTAAAGCAGCGTCTGGATAGAAATCGTTCGATGACAACGCTCCCGATTACGCTTCCAGAAGATGTTATTGAAGACCTCAATCGAGTTGCCCCGATGCTTGGCTGTTCAGGGCCTGAGTCGCTTGCGAAGGCATACATTGGGCAGGGGCTTCGAGCCGACCTTGAGCGATTTGAGGGAGATACAGTTAATGCACTGATCACAGGTTTGAAGCGACGGGGCGTCAGTGAGGAAGTCATTCGAGAGGTTTTGAGTGAAATAGGCGGTTAACTAATACCAATTCAATTTAAGGATGCACTTAATACAGCATTAGTAATGAAGTCCCATCCCGTCACTGAGCGAACCACGTC
>PYEQ01000007.1 GCA_003017785.1 filamentous cyanobacterium CCP5
CAGTCAGGGGTCATGGCGTCACCTCCTGGGAGTTGGCGGGTTCCACCGTTCCTCGCGATCGCAGCTCACCAGCCTCGGTGGACACCATCGCCGCCGCTAAAACCTCGGGGTTCACCATAAAGGGTAGATGGTGAATATCAGACCCCGGCTGACAGGCCACCTCAGCGGCGTGGTGAAGGTCTGCCACCGTAATCTGACCCAGTCCTAAATCCGTCAGATTCACCGGCAGCCGGACCGATTGATAAAACTGCATCAGCTGTTGACGAGCCGTAGCGGCAAGGGAGCTACCCTGGCCCATTTCCTCCAGCCGCAGCTGGACCAGGATGCCATAGGCGACCTTTTCTCCGTGAAGGGTGCCGTGGCTAGCGGCTAGATGGGTCAACCCGTTGTGAACGGCATGGGCGGCAACAGTACGGCACTGGGCTCCGCCAAGACCGCCAATCACCCCCGCCATCAGCACCGCAGCATCGACGATTTCTCGCCACTCCGGACCGCCGGTATGGTCTAGGGCCGCCGCAGTTTTTTGAAACAGGATGTCCCTCAGCACCCGGGCCTGCTGGACAGCCCCAATGATCAGAGTCTGATCGGAGTTGCCGCTGCTGACAGAGGCTTCGTACCATTTAGCCAGGGCGTCACCGATGCCTGCCACCAGAGTCCGCGCGGGCGCCGTTTGAATTAAGTCGTAGTCCAGCAGCAGTAAATCCGGACAGCGATCGAGGGCCACATCGTAGCGAAACGCCCCTTGATCTGAATACACGTTAGAAAGAGCCGTCCAGGCCGCGCAGGTAGCCGCCGACGTGGGAATTGTGACCACGGGTAAATGCTGGTAGTGGGCCACTAGCTTAGCCGTATCGAGGGCCTTGCCCCCGCCAACGCCAATAATCACATCTGCCCCATGGTCAGCCGCCACCTGTCTGAGATGGGCCAGGGAGGCTTCACTACAGTCAAGCCCATAGCTGGCCGCCGCCAGATTCTCGATGGAGTCCCCCAGACGGGATTGCATCAGGCCCAGGGTGCGATCGCCCCCCACCAGCAGCGGTCGCCGACCCAGGGGGGCGATCGCACCGCCTAGCTCAGCCACCAGACCAGTACCACGGATCACTCTGGCAGGGGCCACAGTCAAAGCAGGGAGAGAAAGCAAGGTCATAGATGAACTCGAACTAGGCATCGTTAGCCGCGCTCAGCTGCGCAATTTGGTCAGGATAAAGGGTGACAGTTAGCGGATTCTCGGATTCCCCATTGGGCTGTACCTGCCCGAGATACACCAAATCAGAGACACCACCTGGTCGGTGCACAATTGCCCGAGCTCGTATAGTCGTCGTTTCCCCGGGCAGACCCAGCCTGTAGGGCTTGAATAGATTACTGGCAGCCTGCCGCAGAGTTGCATCCAGCTGATCGGGAGTGATCTCAGTCGGGACGGCAATTACGACCTGGGACGCCCCGGAGTCATAAACCGTGGCATAGCTGACGGCTCCGGGTATCACGGTGCGGGTGAACGGCTGAAAACTCAAACCCAGCAGCCCCCCAGTCAGCACCGCTGCAAAGCTGGTAGCCCCCACCAGCCGAAACCGGATGCCCCATCCGAGGACAAAGGCCAGGATGGTAATGGCTCCGAGGGCAAGGGTGCCGCCCGCTGCCCATTTAGTCACTTCTAAGAACTCTTCAGGAGTGGGCATCGCTATACGCTCAAACTCAAATTGGGCAGGTCATCTACAGGAGAATCTATTAGAGTACTCTAGCAGGCAGCTCCTCGCGGCGATCGCTCCCGTGGATTTCCCAGACGCTTTTCCCATTGAGATTTTGTACTGAGATTCCGTCCGCCCTTTAGGTAGGCTAAAGTGTCGTTGGCATCAGCCCAGGCAGTTCTGTGCAATCTTCAGGCAGTCCTAAGCCCCTCTACTCAAACCCCTGTAGCCAAAACCATGAGGAAACCATCAATGATGACCATCCGCCGCCAGCAGTGGAGAATTTCTGCGGGTGCGATCGCAGCCCTGGTAATGGTGGGCTGTGGCCCCTCTAAAGTATCCCAGTGCAATCAGCTGGCGGACGTGGTCAATCAGACCCAAGGATTCATGCAGGACTTTGAAACTGAGATCCAAAGCTTCAGCCAAAACGCCTCTCAGGTTAACAGCCTAGAAGACATCAAATCCGCCGCTGGCCAATACACCACCGCTGTCGATAAAGTGGTCACCAATCTCGACACGATGGTGACGGATCTCCAGGAAACCGAGCTTCAAGATGAAACTCTGGTCACCTTCCGCGATCAGTACATTGAGGTAGTTGATGGCTTTAGCAGCGCCCTGCAGGAAGCCAGTAGCGCCATGGATTTGGTAGTCGAAGTCGAGAGCGAAGCAGACTTGCCAGGACGAATTGAAGAATCCCAGCAGCAAACGATGTCCGCCGTCAGCGCGATTGAGAATTTGTCAGCGACTGAAGCTGAGCTGATTAGCAACGTCAACAGCTATTGCGGTGCGGCCCCCACTGAAGAAAACCCCGAAGCCTCTCCGGAGTAGACATTCTCAGATACCGACATCAACTCTGGTTCAATGGTTCCGGCGTTCCATAATTCCCAGCCAGAGCTTCACTGCTTTGCCATCTTGGCTGAGTTTTTGTCGGATTGCTTGAAAAAAGATTTTCCTTATTTCAATATTTGAGCTGTAATAGCAGGGATCGCTAAATATTAAGCGGATAAATCTGAAACCTAGGCGCAGCCTTTTGATCAGATTGGGCAAGCTAATTGACAGCGTATCTTCACCATCCAGCCATCGAGAGCCACCGTCAGCGTGCCCCTTACCCCCCAGCAACCTGATTCTGATCCGGTAATCAACACCATCGTCAATCGGCACATGGGTTCCGCCGATCGCATTCTCGTACAGTTGGCGATGGGGGTAATGAAAATGGGCGGCCACCGCTACGGGGCTTTTTTAGACGCCGCTACGACAGCTGCCAAATTTGCCATTTACAGCACTTATCTGGAGCAGGGGCGAAATATTCGCCAAACAGGTTTCCTCTATCACGTTGAACCCAAGCGAGTAAAAGCAATCATTCAAGAAATTGAGCAGGCCCTTGGCAACGGGCAAATGCTCAAAATTCTCAGTTCCTCCAAGTCCTATTACCTGATCGCTCTGCCCCATCTCTGGCAGGAAAAGTATCCCCATACGCCCCCTAATTCTCGCCTCAGGGTGCGGGGACTGACCCCAGGGGAACGGGAAGAAATCGAGGCTGGACTGCCAGATGATTTGCCGCCTGCGCAAATTATTGATCTGATGGAATTCACTAGCCTAGTGCAGCTGCTCCACGAACTCTCCCAAAAAGACCTGCCTGAGCATCAGCGGATGGCCTTTAGCGATGCCCTCAGCGAACACATTAAGTTTCGCCTGCTGCATTCGGGTACTGTGATCCAGATTGATTCTCCCCGGTTGACGATTCCCTTGTTTGCCCTGGCCCAAACGGTATATATCCCGAAAGGAGCACAAGAGCGCGCCTTTGCCATGACGGATGACGTCGCCCGCTTTTTCAGCCTGCTACAGCGCTGGGTTAATGCTGATCCCGGCGTGTTGCGCGCCATCGAGGTATTTGATATTAACCCGGAGCAGCGGGAAGCCGCTCTGCAAGAATTGGATAAAATCCTCCAGGCCTGGGCAGATAAGTACCACGTGGAAGGGGGCGAGCCGATGGTCATGCATCTGGCTACCGGCAGCCGCGAGTATGATTAAGGCTCAGTCCAGGCCATCAAGGATACCGGCGATCGCTACCGCCACAGGTTTGAATAAAGGGGACTTCTTCGCCCCGTCTAAGCTATATGGAAACCTCCTGTCCGTTTTGCGCGATCGTTCAAGGCACTGGCTCCGTCAGCCTCGTTCATGAAGATGACCAAACCATGGCGTTTATTCCGCTTTGATGGCCATGACGGCTGATGCGGCGCAGACTATCTGGTTGGGGCTCGTCATCGGCAATACTCGCCTACACTGGGCTGCCTTTTCTGACCAGCAGTGGTTGGGCACCTGGCACACGGATCACCTCAGCGCCGAGCAGGTTCGTCACCTGATGGCGACGCAATTTGCCCCCGAAAGCTGGCAGGGCATAGCCGGTTCCCATCCTCCTGAGATCGCCCGTCCCCCCAAAACGGTTTGGCTAGCGGCGGTGGTGCCCAAACAGAGAGATCTATGGCGGGGCCATGCCCAAGTCCAGGAGGTAGCGCTTGATTGCCTCCCCCTAACCAGTCTCTACAGCACCCTAGGCATCGACCGGGCGCTGGCACTCCTGGGGGCAGGCAGCACCTATGGCTGGCCAATTCTCGTTATCGACGGGGGCACTGCTCTCACGCTGACCGCTGGCGATCGCCCCCCCGGAGCCGAAACCGGATGCTTCGCCGGAGGCGCTATCCTACCAGGGCTGTCCCTCCAGGTTCGCGCCCTCCCGGCTCAAACCGAGGCCCTCCCGGAAATTTTCCTACCCGATTCGCTACCACCGCGATGGGCCAACACCACCGTAGAAGCCATTCAGAGCGGCATTATCCACACAGTCATCGGCGGGCTCCAGGACTATCTACAGGACTGGTGCCAGCAGCACCCCCAAGGTCAGGTCATTTTCACAGGGGGCGACGGCGATCGCCTCCTAGCCTATCTGACCGAGTCTGCCAGTTTTAACGCCAATACCACTCATAAAAACGACCCTGTTGCTAGCTGCTTCAGGGTCGATGAGAACTTAGTTTTTTGGGGGCTGAGAGCCTATCGAAATCAGCTTAAGGGTTGCTAGTTAAAGGCTACTAGTGCGAGCCGCATAGGCATTGGCATCAAGGCCATCATTGGCACCCGGATTATTAGAGCTATTCAGCATCTGCTGGAGGTTACCGACGCGATTCCCCGGATTTGGGTGGGTGCTGAGAAATTCAGGCGGATTTCCCCCTTGGCCTTCCAGCTTGCGCATAAAAGACACTAGCCCCTCCTGGGCATAACCAGCCCGCCCCATGGTCTCAAATCCACGGCGATCGGCGTCGTATTCATCAGAGCGGCTGTTAGGAAGCTGTAGGGCCAGCTGTACTCCGAGGTTAACCAAATCATCCTGATTGACCCCCAAAGCTCCGGCAATGCCGCTAGCCAGGGCCATATCTCGCATCTGGTTAACCGCATGACGACCCGTGATGTGGCCAATTTCGTGGGCAACCACGCCAGCCAGTTCGGCTTCATTATCCGCCGCTTCAATCAAGCCGGTATGAATATAAACAAAGCCACCCATGGTAGCGAAGGCATTGATACTGTCGTCGCGCACCACTTGAAAGGTGTAGGGAATATTGGGTCGCGCACTGTTTGAGGCTAACCGCTGACCAATGGAGTTGACGTACCGAGAAATCTCGCTGTCCTGCCGATAGACCGGCAAGCCCTGGGCCTTAAGCTGACGATCAATGTTTTGGCCCAGCTCCACCTCCTGGCGATCGTTGAGGTTAGAGAGCTGAATGTACTGAATGCCATTAAATAAAAAATCCAGCAGACCAGCATGGGACGGCTGTGGAATAGCCAGGTTTACCGACACCGCTGTGACTAGAGCCATCAGGCCATAGGTCAGGCGACGAACCGGACGGGAAAAGCGTTTGCGGAGGAGTGTCATGATCTTGATCTATTGTGAATCGCGTGTGGGTGAGCTAAACCATATCCAAGTTCAGAGGTAGAGTTTAAGGAGAAACCGCGGTGCACGAGCTGGACTTGGTATGGATTATCAGACAGTCGCTGGGGCCTAGCAGTTCCTTAGATCTGGATAACAATGCTGTACTCTAAGAAGACTCTAAGGGGAGCTGAAGCCCCCCATCGCGAGAGGCAGTGCCCGTAGAGTTCCCAGACGGTGACACCCACCAGAAAGTGTCCGCCTGTGGTTGAATGGTTATCGACTCTTTTTCCAATGTAACTCTGGGCCCAAGCTGTAGGGCAGCGCTATGAAGATTATTGACGCGAAGGGACGCTTGTTTGGGAAGGTCAGCCTGCTCGATATCGGAGCCGGACTGATTATTCTGCTGGTGCTTGTAGGGATTTTCTTTTATCCCGGCACCTCCGGTTCGGTCGCTCAAGTGGGAGCCGTTACCCAGCCAGTGGAGGTGGACGTGATGGTGCGCGGACTCACCACTTCAGATCCCCAGGGACTTTTCGAAACTATTAAGTCCTCAGAAACCACCAACATCATCATCCGCAATCAGCCCTACGGCGAGGTGCAGGTCCGGGATGTGAAGCTACTGCCCCGCAGTACTGCCGTGCCCCAGCCGGATGGCTCGGTCATCGCCCTGCCCGACCCTCGCCCAGAGCTGGAGTACACCATCGACATGCTGATTACGCTGTTTGATGAGGCCCAAATCACAGACAACGGCCCCGTATTTGGCAACAGCAAGGTCAAAGTCGGCACCCAAATCGAAATTGAGGGGGATTTGTACGACTTCTACACCAGCACCGTTGGAGTCAGAATTTTAGAGGAAGAGGAAAGCGGCTAAGTTTATGCGGCTGAAAAGGCCGGCCTGTATCACTGGGTAGCTAGACGACAGGGTAGGGCGATCGCCCTTCCATCTCCCTTGATCGCAAACCCTCCCCTCCGTAATTCTGATTCCTTGGATGATCGCCATGAAAACCATTGGGCTGATCGGTGGCATGAGTTGGGAATCGTCGCTTGAGTACTACCGAATTATCAACGAGGCCACAAAAGCTCGGCTCGGCGGCTTACACTCCGCACGCAGCATCATGTACTCCGTAGACTTTGCAGAAATCGAGGCGTTACAGCACCAGGAACGCTGGCAGGACGCCGCCACCCTCATGGTGGCCGCTGCCCAAAGCCTCGAACGGGCAGGAGCCGATTTTGTAGTGCTCTGCACCAACACAATGCATAAGCTAGCCCATGCCATTGAGGCCAACCTTCAAATTCCGCTGCTACATATCGCCGATGCAACTGCCCGGAAGGTTCAGGACCGCGGCATGCAAACGGTTGGCTTACTGGGCACCCGCTTCACCATGGAGGAGCCCTTTTATCGAGGGCGGCTAACCGATAGCCATGGTTTAACGGTTCTCATTCCCAATGCGGCTAAACACACTATTGTGCATCGAGTCATTTACGAAGAACTCTGTCTGGGGCTGATTAACCCAGATTCAAGGCGGCAATTTATCGAGATCATGGATGGCCTCGTCGATGCCGGCGCTGAAGGAATTATCCTGGGCTGTACCGAAATTGAACTGCTGGTCAAAACCGGGGACGCCCCGGTGGAGCTATTTCCTACTACCAAGATTCATGCAGAAGCAGCAGTGGAGGCAGCGATCGCCCCTGACGAACCCCTACCCCGAACAACGCCGTCTTAGGGAATTGCAATGATGCCCCGCTGCCTGTTTGAATCTGATTTGAAATCAATTCTTCAACGGGTGAGCCGTAAAAGGTTTCAGGCGGGCGGGCTACCCTGGCGGATATTCCAGCGGCGGCAGCCACGGTGGTAGACCACTATGTCGATCTGGAGAGTAAGTACAACGACTTGGCCTACCAGACCCAATCCCTAGGGCTGAATGCCGAGTATACAATGCTCGGCATTCAGCCTGAGACTCTGGGAATGATTGATAGCGATCGCTGGATGCGCACGGCCCAGTGCTTTGCTGAATTCGGCATTATTGACACCGCCCCGACGCCAGAAATATCCCTGGCGTCAGTTTTCTGGCCTGCAGCCTAAATCTGGCACAGATGACAAGGATAAAACCTTGCCGACTATATTCCTCTAAGTCTCAATTGCTTCACCCCTTGCCGTCTACCCAGCCATTCACACAGTGTCCCTTCACCCCAGCAAAATTCTCGTAGAGAGACGGCTCTCAGCCAGTTGACGGGGCATTTCGGCTGAATGAATGCGCCCCTTAGGCGTCAATCTCACAGACGAAAATGCCCCTAGGGGTACCAGGGATCACTCCCTAATCATCCACTCCTTCAATCGGAGCGAAGCCTTGGCGCTGAACGTTTTCGCTAACGTGGCGGGGCTCTAAGAACTGCAGCAGGTAGTCGGGGCCACCCGCTTTGGAACCTACCCCGGACATCTTGAAGCCGCCGAAGGGCTGTCGAGAGACGATCGCCCCGGTAATGCTCCGGTTGATGTACAAGTTGCCGACGGCGAACTCGTTCTGCACCCGATCAATGTGGGAAGGAGTACGAGAATAGAGGCCGCCGGTCAAGCCGTAGTCGCTGTTGTTGGCGACTTCTAGGGCTTCATTGAAGTCCTTTACCTTAATCACCGCTAACACCGGCCCGAAGATCTCTTCTTGGGCAATCACGGCATCGGGAGCGACATCAGTAAACACCGTGGGGCCAACAAAGTAGCCATTCTCAGGGGCATCCATTTGCAGGGCCAGGGTGGATGCCTGCTTGCCCTGCTCGATGTATTCCTTGATCTTGGCCTGGGCTGCAGCATCAACTACGGGGCCAACGGTGGTGCTGGGATCCTCCGCGATACCGACGTGGAGCGATCGCGTTGCTTCGATCAGCCGGTGAACAAAGGTGTCGTACACCGACTCCACCACCATCACGCGAGAACAGGCAGAGCACTTCTGGCCGCTGTAGCCAAAGGCAGAATAGACCACCCCCTGCACCGCCTGATCCAAATCAGCGCTTTCATCAATGATGATGCCGTTTTTACCGCCCATTTCGGCCACCACCCGCTTCAGGTGCTTCTGTCCGGGGCGCAGCTGGGCAGCTTCCGCGTAGATGCGGCAGCCCACGGCCCGGGAGCCGGTGAAGGTAATCATATGGATATCGGGGTGCTCCACCATATACGCCCCCACCGTGGATCCTTTAGCGGGCAGGAACTGGAGCACGCCCTTGGGAATACCGGCTTCGTACAGAATTTCGGCAATCTTCGCCCCAATCACCGAAGAGTTTTCCGCAGGCTTCATCAGGGTGCAGTTGCCCGCCACCAGGGAAGCCACGGTCATGCCGGTGGTAATCGCCATCGGGAAGTTCCACGGGGAAATCACCAGGCCAATACCGTGGGGGAAGTAGCGATAGCGGTTGGTTTCACCGGGGTAGTCGTAGGCATAGCCCGCGTCTAGCCGTTCCATTTCGTCGGCATAGAAGCGGCAAAAGTCGATCGCCTCTGAGGTTTCTGGGTCGGCCTGGCCCAGGGGCTTACCCACCTCCAGCACGATCCAGGCGTTGAGTTCGTGGCGGCGAGCCTCCATGATGTCGGCGGCGCGGCGCAGAATAGCGGCCCGTTCTTTAGCGGGAGTAGCCGCCCAGGCAGGGAAAGCGGCTTTAGCCACGGCGATCGCCTGGGCCGCTTGCTCCTGACTGGCCATGCCAACTTTTCCCACCAGCTGGGAGGGATTAGACGGATTCACCGAGTCAAAGCTGGCTTCGGTGTTGACCTTTTCACCATTAATAATCGGACTATAGCGCTGGCCTAGCTGTTGACGGACAGACTTCAGGGCCGCGAAAGCTTCGGTGCGCTTATCGGCGATCGCATAATCGGTGTCTGCCGCATTATCAAACGGGGGTTCCCAGTCTCCCCTGCCTTCTGGATCCGCCTTATCTTCTGGGGCAAACTCCGGTGCCGCCAGCAGGGTTTCTACGGGGGTATCTTCCAGATTCTGCCTGAGGAAAGAACTATTAGCCGTGTTCTCCAGCAGCCGCCGAATTAGATAGGACATGCCGGGAATCAGCTCGCCAAAGGGGGTATACACTCGCACCCGATAGCCCTTGTCCGCCAGGGTCTTGGCCAGCTTATCGGCCATGCCATAGAGCACCTGTAGCTCGATTCGACGTTTGGGAATGTTCAGTTCTTCGGCGATCGCCATGGCATAGGCCTGCGATCGCACGTTGTGGCTACCAATGGCGGCATACAGATATTCATGATTCTCCAGCAGCAGCCGGGTCATCCGCTCGAAGTTAGCGTCGGTGGACACCTTCTGGCTGTAGACCGGGTTGGGCCAGTCGTTCTGGCGGGCCGTAATCGTTTCTTGATCCCAATAGGCTCCTTTCACGAGCCGCACGCTAACGGGAGTTCCTCGCTGCTTGGCCCAGCGCACCAGATCCTCTAAATCTTCATAGCTATCCCGCAGGTAAGCCTGCATCGTTACGCCAAGATCGTCCCGCTGACGAAACTCATCCTCCATTAAAATGTCTTTGAGGATGGCCAGAGTCAGATCCTTATACTTATACTGCTCCATGTCGAAGTGAACCATCACCCCCAGCTCAGCAGCCCGACGCAGCAGAGTGCGAATGGCATCGCTCACCCCCTCCCGACTGCCTTGGGCATCCAGCGGGTCGAACTGAGAATAGAACGCAGTCAGCTTCACCGATACCTGCACTTTGGAGAACGGCTTGCCCTCGGCAACGTCGATCGCCTCAATCGTCTTCCAGTTCTTTGCCGCCGCGCTCAGCTGCTCCATTAAATCCAAGTAGCGCTGGAGGTAGGCCCGAGCTTCCTCTTCGGTAATCACCGCTTCTCCGAGCAGATCCATCGTGAAGGTGAGCTTGTCCTTCCGCATCCTCTCTATCGCCTTGATTGCCTGATCCATCTTTTCCCCAGAGATGTAGCGATAGGCCAGGGTTTCCACAGCGGGGGCAACGGTGGTGGCGGCGAGTTTACCAGGAGCGGAGTCGGGGTCGGTAAAGTTCAGCAGTCCTTTCAGAACACCAGGCAGCTCTACTTCCTCAGCAGACAAGTATTCTTGCAGATGGCGGGCTATTTCCGGCTTGCTGCGCAGGGCGGGCAGAGCATCAATGAACCGGAACAGCTGCACCTTCAGGCCAGGGTTGGCCATAGCGAAGTCCATGATCTTGTCATCCCAGCGCATCTGGTCACGCATCTGAGCAAAAATGTTCTTCTTCTCGCGGGTCGCCATGAGTAGGGCATTGGCGATCGCCAAGGTCTTCGTTTCGTAGTCCGGTCGGGTCGCTTGTACAACCAAGGTTAAGGCCTCCTGAGTTCACCCCATTAGGGTCGATTTACAGTTCTACTCCCATTCTCAGAGGCTAAGCCCATTCTTGAGGTACAAGTTTTACCGTTTGTAGCGCTCTACTGCCAGATTAATTGAGAGGATAATGACAGTCCCTGACTCCGAGGCAGCTGAAGACTCAATCGCGATTCGGACGCTGAGGGGGCATAGCGCTTGCCCTGGCATTGCCACTGAAGATGATGGCTTCTATAGCCTGATTAACGCCCCATTTGCCCCATTTACCGTATTTAAGCGCTAAAGCTCCAGGCATTTAGAGCTATCAGGTGACTCCAACCCTCCGTTCTTCCACTAAAAATTGATTCCCACCTCAACCCATTTGCCCTGACCCAAACCATCTCCAGCGTCACCAGGACCGATACTCTCCCTCAGCAAGAGATTTGTAGCAGACTCTAGCCGACACCCAATAGATCTGCTAATCTGGGCAATGAGTGAATGGCAGATGGATATCTGATGAGGCTACATAGTCTCTTGCATTTGCCGCTTTGAGGGGACTTGTTTGTGCAACTGGCCTCCCCGGCCATTACGAATCAAACCAACCTTCTATTAAAGGTGTGAGGAAAGTTAAACAATGACTAAGCTACTTTGGAAATCTTTGTTGGCTGGACCAGCTGCCATTGGTGCAGCTCTGGCTGTTTCCGGTGCTGCTGTTGCGGCTGAAGCCCAGCCTATCGAAGAAAGCACCAGCGTTGACGCTCTTGAGCAGGTTTCTTTCGACCAAGAGCCGGTTCAGCTGTCCCAAGTTACCAGCGTTTCTCAGTTCTCTGACGTACAGCCTACCGACTGGGCCTTCCAGGCACTGCAGAACCTGGTAGACCGCTACAACTGTATCGAAGGCTATCCCAACGGCACCTACCGTGGCAGCCAGGCTCTGACTCGTTATGAGTTTGCCGCTGGTCTAAACTCCTGCTTGGATGTCATCGCTCAGCTAATTCAGACCGACGCTGTTACCGCTGAAGAATTCGCTGCAGTTCAGGCACTTCAAGAAGAGTTCCGCAACGAACTGGACACCCTTCGTGGTCGCGTTGACGCCCTAGAAGCGGACGTAGATGAACTGGAGGCGAACCAGTTCTCCACAACCACTAAGCTACGAGGCCAGGTTGATGCTCACCTGGGTATTCCCTTCGATAGTTTCGATTCTCCCGCTGTCGAGGACAGCACCAGCTTCACCAGCCGAGCTCGTCTGAACTTTGACACCAGCTTCACTGGCGAAGACCGTCTGCGCATCCGCTTCCAGACCGGCTTCAGTGGTTCTCAACTGGCTGGCTTCAACGGCTACGCTAACGGCGGTGGCGATTCAGGCAACTTCGAAGTCAATGACTTCTACTACAGCTTCCCCGTGGGTGAGCGCCTGGATGTGATCTTCGCAGCTAACAGCATTGCTACTGATAGCTTCGTAACCAGCACCATTGTTCCTTGGGATGGCCCCTCTATCGGGGATGCAGGTGGTCCTCTATTCTATGACGCTGGCGCAGACGGCGGTGCCGGTGCTGGCTTCAGTTTCGCACTGACCGACCGCATTGTTCTCGATGCTGGTTATTCCTTTGACCCTGATGGTGGTGCTGATCCAGATATCGGTATCTTCCAGGCTAGCAGCCAGAGCTATATCGGCCAGCTGAGCTACATCGGTGACGTCTTGCAAGCCGGTGTTGCCTACGTCCATGGCGATGGTTCTGATGCCTTTACGGGTGGGCTTCCCGGCGGCGTCGATACCTTTGGTGGTCTGCTGAACTTCAACTTCGGTCGCTTTAGCGTCGGTGGTTGGGGCGCTTACAGCGATTTCGAAGGCGACGATGACTTCAGCTGGATGGCTGGCGTTACTATCGCAGACCTGGTACTTGAAGGGACCACTCTAGGTGTCTTCGGTGGTGAGCTGCCTCAGATCAGCTACGGCGGTATTGCACCCGCTGATAACCCCTTCTATGTTGAGGGCTACTACGAGATCCCCGTTAACGAGTTCTTGACCATCACTCCCGCTGTCATCTACGGCGATGCCGAGACCGGCGGTGATGACGATGGTTTCTGGGGCGTTCTTCGCACCACCTTCCGCTTCTAAGCAGTTCTCTGCTTTAGTTCGGTAACTAAGTCAAAAGCGCTCTGCCTATTGGTGGAGCGCTTTTGGTTTTGGCAGGTATAGCTTCAGATGACCGGCTCAAGATTTAATAGCCCCATAATCTCTCTTTAACAGCTACCACCGTTGCTGTGCAGTATGCTGCCTCTGGAATTGGTTGATTTAGCCAATGGCAACCTACATCGTCTATGCCTGTCCTGTAGGGGAACTGGCCGATCAAATTCAGCATTTCTTTGACCAAAGCCGAGAGCGCTTTGGAGCCAATGCCGCCCATCAATACATGCCCCACTGTACTCTGACAGGCTTCTTCGAAGATCGCCCTGAGGCAATGCCAATTTACTCTCAAGCCATCGATCAAGCTTATCGACGCGCACTGGCAGCCCAATCTTCGCCCGTCATAACGGTGAAAGGACTGAGTTTCCAGCCAGAATGGTATGGGTTAGAAATCGAATCAAGCTGGCTAAAACGGCTGATGGTGAATTTTGCCCGCACCACCCCTTCACCGACTCGAAAGGCAGCCCTAAGACTAAAAACCTGGCTACATTTAAGCTTGGCCTACGACTTTGCCCCACAGCATAGCCAATCCCTTGGGGCGTTGGCCAAAGAGCTAGTTGATCCAACAACGGAGGTTCAATGGCAGCTCCGCTTCTACCAGCGGGAACCCAGCGGAAAGTGGATTTGCCACTATAGCTGGCCTTTAGAACCCGCTTAAAAATTAAACCGCGCCCTGGTAAAAAATTTGGGCATCGCTTCATTTATTCCCCAATCTCGGTCGGGCAGTCTAGGCTTTTAGGAAGACGCCTGCTAGCGAAGTTCCCACCCACGGGAGAAGCCTCCGCTATGCTCCATCCCTTAATTTGTGTAGTAACCCTGAGGTTACTTCGTGGGTTGGAGTTTCGTTTGATTAAGTTTGTTTGAATCGTCGGTATAAACCGATAGTTCTTGCTGATAGCAGGGTTTAGTTAAGTAAGGCGATGTGTCTACTGACGAAGATCAAGTTTTTCTCAAGCCTCTGATTCCCCTCCAATTAAAGGTATTGCCATCATGCGCCTATTCTATGGTTTCACTGCGTTTTGGTTAACAGCAGGGCTAGTTTGTCCAGCAGCGATGGCAAAACCGTTCGAAGCAAGCCTCTCCTCTCAACCGTCTCAAGTTCAAGCAGCCCCCTTGATGCCCTTAGAAGCAAGGGCTTTAGGACATCCTCAGGATAATAATGACCTGAATGCAGTTGCTGACCAAATCAATGACGGTTTCGATGAAGACGGCGACAACCAAGCACAAGGTCTATTAAATCCTCAGAATATCCCGATCGTTAGAGACATGTTAGACGAAGAAGGAAATGTCAATTTACCTTTGGGGGTGCGCGTTTACGACACCATGGGCGATATGTCCGTCGGGTTCGGATCTGATTTCTAATACAAATTTGATTCAGAGTTAGACCGAACCTTCTAAACAGTCTTGAATACGGCTTTTGCGCAATTCCCGGCGCTGATTTGCCTGCCATAGCCAACCGCTATTCACTTCCAAGCAGCTAAGCCATCCCCCTCCATGGGCATAGGTATCCAGACAAATAGCATGACCAATGTTTAAAGGCCAGCCGCCCATTTGAGGGGTATGGCCACAGACTATAACCTTGCCAGAGATGTGGGGTTCTGGATAATTGAATTTCGTCCATCGCAAGACTTGCTCTGATTGGTCATTTAATGGCTTTTGAGGCTCAACGGTGGCATGAACAAATAGAAACCCTTCTATTTCCCACCAGTCGTGACAGTGGGTCTCGATGAAGTCTTGATGGGCCTTAGGAATATCGGCAAGGCTACCCACTCTGCCGCTATGGCCGTAAGAAGCCAGAGTACAAAAATCTACTAGAGTACTGCCGTCGACAATGGGTCGCTGGTGGTCGATGGCGCGTAGCATTTTGATTTCGTGGTTACCACGCAGTGCCACTAACTGATCCGCACGCTGAAGCCCAATCAGGCGGTCTAATACCCGCCGACTATCTGGACCTTTGTTGATATAGTCTCCTAAAGCCACAATGCGATCGCCTGGCTGAAAGGGTATTGCCGTCAGTAGAGTATCGAGGGCAGTAGCGCAGCCGTGGATGTCGCCAATCGCAAAAACTTGCATGTCGCAGACCGCCAATCGCAGGAGCGGCTATATCTTAGACAATATCGTTTACTATTGGACGATGATGCCTATGTTTAGGCTGTCAGATAAGTAAGATAGAGCTATGAAGGCTCTTTTACTACTGCTGATTCAGGTCTATCGGAGGCTGCTATCTCCTCTGCTGCCACCTACATGCCGATTTCAGCCAACCTGCTCTGAATATGCCCTGACTGCGATCGACCGTTTTGGCCCAGTCAAGGGAGGCTGGCTAGCCATTCGCCGTATTAGCCGCTGCCACCCGCTGCATCCGGGCGGTTACGATCCTGTTCCTCCCACTGACTAGGGCATCTTGTCTTCAGAGTTTTCAGACTTTGCTTTTTGAGTCTCCTCTTCGGCAGCTAGAGACTGGGTAGCTTGTGTAATTTTCACCGTTTGATCTTCCAGCACTGTTGTCGATGCAGTCATCGTTGTGTCCGCGTTGCCATTGGCATCATCTTCAGCTGAGCCATAAAGGTTTGAGAGGCGATCCTGCATGTCCTGTAACCAGCTGGAATGCTCGCTCCGGATGGTCTCTTCACAGTTTTGCACGAGCTTACGAAAGCTTTTTGATCGATGAGAACTGTTGCGTTCTTGAGTTGGTAAAGAATACCACCAGGCACGGATATCATAGAGGGCATCAGCGGCTTGATTGTAGCCCACTAAGCTTGCCTCAACCCGCTTGAATTCAAGGTAGTTAGTTAATGCACCGGTCATGGCAGCGGTAACAGCTACCCAGCCTTTAAGGTTCTCAGTCGCCGCGAGCAGCGTCCCGAGTCCTCCAAAAAAATAAATGCCTGTTTGAAAAAACTGTACCTGTCTAGCTAGCTCTTTAGCCTTGCTTCGATACCAGTTGAACTGGTTATTGAGTCGATAATTTATGTAGGCTTCAGCATTGTCTAAATCAGAGTATTTGTCGTCTTTTGAATATTCTGGCTTAGAATCTTCTAGTCGAAATAAGATTTGCCATAGCTTCCCAAGCAATGTAGCGAGACTCGAATAAATAAAAACAGCCAAACCCACTAAGATGCCCATGCTCGGACGGGGTTCGGAGTCTGCTTCATAGGGTGCCAGGGCTCCTTGGTGCACGGGACTCCCCCTAATCCGCTCACTGATCTTCTTAATCCGTTCTGCTAATTGGGCGTCGCGATTTTGAGCGTAGGGCCCGACTCGGGTGCGGTAATAGAAAATCTCCATCTTTAGAGATTCAGCGTTTCCCCGCAGTAAAATCCAGTTTTGGCCTCGATCAAATTTAACGGAGAAGGCGAGCAGGGCAGTAATAACAATTGGGAGAACTAAAAGCGCTGCGTTGAGGGGTATAGACTCAGCAACTCGACCTTCAAGCACCGACAGCACAACTACTAAAACACTCAGGACAGCCAGCAGGCCTCTTAAAAAGACAAAGCGATCTTGATAGCGGGAGGCGTTTTTGCTGTAGGCATTCTGCCTATCCCAGGCAGCCTTCAGAAGTTTATTATCGGATGCGGTTGCAGCAGGGCGAGGCGATTCAGCGGTAGCATCAGCCATTGGCAAGCATATGTTCTAAAAGGTCAGTCAGGTCCCCTAAGGGGCTAGCCAGATCAAATAGGGAGAGTTTGTCTGGGTAGTAGGCATTTACGACTTCACTAACAGCCGGTTCAGTTTCGGACGATCGCTGGTGAATAGCATCCGTGATCGCATCAGCCAGACGCCCACTTCCTGAAAGCACGACGGCAGGTCGACCCGTTTCCAGATTGGCCATTAAATCTTCGAGGGCAATTTGGCCACCATTGATTAACAGCGTAACCGAGGGTTTAGACCCGGCAAGGACAGAGGCAAGACGAGCCAGCCAGGGAGACTCACTGCCCCAGCGATCGCCGGGCACCAGGCAAAAATCAGTGTGATTGGCCTCTAGGTCTTTACGGCTCTCAAACTCTGGACGGTCTTCTTCTCCCGGCAGTCTGACTTTGCTCCGAGGTGCTACACCCACTAGGCGAAACGAACCGCTGATGGCCCGCCGCGATCGCCCCATCATTTGGATCACCCCGGCATCAGTACCCCCATCCAAAACCGATAACTGCAAACGCTGTGCGATGGGAGCAATCACCTGCTCAAACACGCTAGAGAGACGCAGCAAGCTCTCAGGAGTCATCTTGCTAGCACCGCCAATGACAACAAGATTTGACTGGGGAGGAATGAGATGGAGACGCTTTAGCACCTCTTCACAGGTTAAATCTTCCGAAATGCTCACAATCTGAGTCTGCTGCCCATTTGAGAACACACGCGTAGCGATTTGGTTCGTTGAGAGTCCTGGCATTCTATTTCTCAGGCTGCATGGGTCATAGCAAGGAAAAAATCAGCATGCCGACGGGGCGTCCAAAAGCGAGATTAAGCCTGATCCAAAGTGGCTATGACGGATACGATCTCGCTTAATGGCCAATATTATATTCTCCCAGCGCAATCCTGAGCACAAAAATAGGCTGAGACTCTAGCCCAAGTGCCATCTTCTTCGTGGTCTGAAAAGGTTATGGGATCCCTGTAGGGGTGGAAATTTACTTAGCCGAATAAGAACATTTCCACACTTTTCTGAATTAAAAAAACCAAGCATACGGATGAAAAGCGAGCTTGAACAGCATCCTAACTGTTCGCCACGGCGGTCGCTGTATCAGTGGCCTGGACCTGCGCCCAGCGACGATAGTCCTTGACCAGCTGCCTCCGGACTCGACCTTTCATTGTCTTTAGAATGCCACCCAAAAAGCTATTGCCTGCCGATTTCATGACGGTCCCAGGGATCATTTTCAAAGGAGCAGGGAGCTCAAGGTTGACTTCAATCTGCGCTGAGCCATGTAGCCAAGTTTTCGGCCCTTTATGCAGCGGGGCCAGTTCTCCAGCCAGTTCTAACGAAAAGGACCGCTGCAAATCTTCTAGACCGATAATCTGACAGTTCGTTGAGCGAATGTATAGAGTTCCATCTGTGCCCATCCAAATCTTTAAGTCGACTTGGGGTTTGAATTGAAGCTGCATAAATCTCTTGGCCCGCAGCTCTAGGCGGAAACAATCATCGCCTATCGCTTCCACCTGATCCGCTTCGGTGATAGCAGCAACGAGCCATTTAGGCTCTTGCAGATAGTCTTCAATGGGAATCGGCGCGCTCGGGACTCTGAGTTTGAGACTTTGCCGAGCATAAAAGGTTTGCATAGCAACGGACTATTGAGTAGTGGAATAACTGAGAGGCTAATTTTGGTCAGACCTGCCAGTTTTTCTTTACATGAATTATTTTAAATTCTCGGGAGCTGCGGCGCGATCGCCCGTGGGACAGAGGCCTTTGAACACTCTTTTAAGTTTTGAGCCAGACTCTGTGCACCCCACAGGCTGGAGGCTATGGCAAGTGAACAACTGGTTTTGACACTTGCTCGCCGGGTATTGCCCCATTCATCGGCTCTTGGGCAAGATCTATGTTCTAACCGGCCCGGCCAAGGCCATAGGGCACTCAGGAAAACCGTCATCAAAAGGTAAGGGATTTGGGCCAGGGGTTATCGTGGAAGTAAGCGGTCACCAGGTCATTAGCCTGATCGGCTGCTCTGAGCGGGCTCTTTGAGCTAGGTCATGTCTGCTACCTAAGCCGCAAATTTTGGCTAAAGCCCCCTCTGAGCAGAACTATTGCCAGTGGAAATTATGCCTGTCCCGAAATCCATAGTCCCTTCGGATTCGCCGCCTTTAGGATGCGCCCTGGTTATTACATTGTTGCCACTCCTGTGGCTAGGGGTGCGGGCCTGCTCAGAAAACGTGCAAGATGTCAGCGATAGCCCATGTGTCCAGAAAAAAGTGCAGGTGTTTCAATCGACGAACGAGCGCGAACCCAATACCGGGGACATCAGTCGATTCATTGCCGCGTGTCGCTCGACCCCCTAACCCTGACAGGAATGTTCTGGGACCGATCTGAGGATGGCTCCGACTCGATCAAGACTTGACTTTGCCAAAGCGGCGATCTCGCTGCTGGTAGGCAGAAACCGCCTGATGAAACTCCGCCACGTTGAAATCTGGCCAGAGGGTTTCGGTCACGTACATTTCGGCGTAGGCCAGCTGCCAGAGTAAGAAATTGCTAATGCGCATCTCGCCGCTGGTGCGAATTAACAGATCCGGATCGCAAATTTCGGCGGTATAGAGATACTGAGAAAATACTGCTTCAGTGATGTGCTCAGGTTCAAGCAGGCCCGCTTGGACAGCCCGAGCGATCGCCCGAGCCGCTTGGACAATCTCCTGACGACCGCCATAGTTCGTAGCCACGGTAAAGCTGATGCCCTGGTTATCCTGGGTTTGGACCATCGCTCCGCTGATTTCTTGCTGCAACGATTCCGGTAAAGAGGTCAAATTTCCCACGAATCGGATCCGAACGTCTTCCTGCATCATCTCATTCAGTTCTTGGCGCAGTACCCGTTCAAACAGAGTCATGAGAAAATCCACTTCCTGAATGGGGCGACCCCAGTTTTCAGTTGAGAACGCATAGGCCGTCAACGCTTCGATCCCCCAGTCGCGACAGCACCGCAGCAGCTGCTTTAGGGTGTCAACCCCACGGCGATGACCCATTACCCGAGGTAGTCCCCGCTGTTTGGCCCAGCGGCCATTCCCATCCATGATCACTGCGACATGCCGCGGCAAACGATCAGGTTGTAAATCTGACGGCAGCTCATAGTGAACAACAGGTTTAGCAGTCATTTCTTCTCCCGAGAAGCCGACGAGGGTAGACGCAGTAAACGCTGTAGAAAAGTCATGACCTGCGCTCCCAGCCGTCGACCTAAACTGCGAAGCTGAGGGGCCACCGCTTCTCGCTCCACAGACTTTGAAAATTTCGCCCGAAGAATTTCCCTCAGCCGACTGCTAGTCAGGGGGCGATTGAGACTGCCACGCTCCGCCAGCGAAATGGAACCCGTCTCTTCTGATACCACAACACAGATGGAATGTTCTACCCGTTCAGTAATTCCCATGGCCGCCCGGTGTCGAGTTCCTAGCTGCCGCGAAGCGGATCGCTCCGAAATCGGTAGAATCACTCCCGCTGCAATCAATCTCGATCCACGAATCAACACTGCTCCATCATGCAGCAGCGTGCTGGTCTGGAAAATAGTTTGGATTAACTCTTTAGAAACTTCTGCGTTGATACGCACCCCCGGCACCGAAAAGTCCCGCTCGTCAATGGGCTTATCTGTTTCCAGAATTAGCAGGGCTCCCGTGCGGTTTTGGGAGAGTTCTTTAATCGCATCGACAATTTGATCGATGACGCTATCTGGCTGGGGCATTGGTTCCTGGGGAGGATTTAACAGCTGCCACAGCCGCCCCTGGCCAACCTGCTCCAACAATCGACGAAACTCTCCCTGGAGCATGAACGCCATGGCGACGGCCGAGCCGATCACCAGCTTGTCCAGCACAAACCCTAGTAGCCGCAGTCCGATCGCTCGACTCAGGGCGGCGGCTAGCATCATGAAAATCAGGCCTCGCACCATCCAGAGGGTACGGCGATCGCCAATGATAATCAGCACCATGTAGGTGAGCAGCAGCACTAAGCCAATATCAAGGGCAGGGAGCGCAACCACCCGGACCCCGCTCAGGTATGACAGCAACTGCGCTCCAAAATCCCTCATGCAAGTCTATTTGACGACTGATTGACGACTGAAGCCATCTGGATAGCCACCGCGCCCCCAACTGTCTGGCCAAGAAGCACGGCCTCGCGAGTCAATCGCTCAAAATTTGCCTGGCATTGATGATGAACAATCATCGCGCGGTTGGAATCGTTGAACCGAATCCGAACTAATCATGACCAGTCCATCTAAGCTACCTTTGCCTATCTGGATGAGATCGCTACCCATTTAGGCTTTCAGGTAGACAATCTTGCCGAAGCAAATCCTGCAGCGTTTCCCGCCGAATAATCAGTTCAGCCTCTCCCTGGTGGGCCAATACAGCCGCCGGACGAGGAACCCGATTGTAATTGGATGCCATGCTGTAATTGTAAGCACCCGTTCCAGGGATGGCGACTACGTCCCCTGGCACCAGTTCAGGCAGCTGGGCATTGTTAATGAGAATATCCCCTGACTCACAATGCTTACCCGCCAGGGTCACCGTTTCGCTCAGGGGCGCAGACATCCGATTCGCCAGCAGTACCCGATAAATCGACTGATAGGTAATCGGCCGCGGATTGTCAGACATGCCCCCGTCCACCGCCGCGTAGCTGCGGATGCCAGGCACAGTTTTCTGACTGCCGATGGTGTAGGCGGTAATACAGGCAGTACCAATGAGCGATCGCCCTGGCTCACAAATCAACTTAGGCAGGGGCAAATTCCGCTGCTGACAGGCCATCAACACCGCTTCGCAGACGGTTTTAGCCCAAGTATCAATGCTAGGCGGATCATCAGATTCGGTATAGCGAATGCCAAGGCCTCCCCCCACGTCTAGCTCACTGAGGGTCAGGCCGTGGCCTTGGGCCATGGCTAGCCAGTTGGCCATCACTCCCCCGAGATCCGCATGGGGATTTAACTCAAAGATTTGAGACCCAATGTGGGCATGCACTCCCAGGCAATTGAGGCTAGGGTGCTGGCTGACAAACTCAAACACGGCTTCGAGCTGATCAGGATCAAAGCCAAACTTGCTATCGATGTGGCCGGTGCGAATATATTCGTGGGTATGGCATTCAATCCCCGGCGTCACCCGCAGCAAGATCGGGGTTGGATCAGCCCCATCCGCCAAATTCGCAAGGGTCTTCAGCTCTAGCCAGTTGTCCACCACCACCCGACAGCCAGTGGCCACCGCCATCTCCAATTCTTCACGAGATTTGTTATTGCCATGGAAATAGGTGATATCGGCCGGAATACCGGCAATCTGGGCGGTATAGAGTTCACCCGCCGATACTACGTCAATTCCTAACCCCTCACGGGCCACCAGGGCACAAACTGCCAGGGTATTCCAAGCTTTAGAGGCATAAATCACCAGGGATTCGCCCGGATAGTAGCGCTGAAAGCTATCGCGATACTGCTGACAGGCAACCCGCAGGGACTCGGCATCCAATATATATAGAGGCGAACCGAACCGCTCCAGAAGTAGGGGTACGTCGCACCCACCCACCTCAAGATGGTCTTGATCATTAACGGTTGCCGTCAAGGGCAGTAGCAGCTGGTTTGGGGAGACAGCCTCCGATTGACCAGGGGGCTCCAAATAATGGCGGCTGGAGATTTCAACATTGGGGGGAACAGTGGATACCATCGATATTCTCGCTAAGCAAATACACAAAATCACCGCCGCGTCTGGCCGCAGTCGGCCTCAATAGTCCAGTGTACAATTGAGGGCTGTTTCTCAGCGGTGACTCCCAGCGGTGATATCTGATTGCCTTGAATACAGAGCGCCCATGGCCAACCAGATTCCAGCCATGGTCAAGCTGGACCAATGCTCCCTGGGGGGCATGTGGTCTGAAAGTGGCTATCGGCGTGAGCTAGATAGTCCCAATAGCGTTCTCCGTATTCTTCAAAATAGGTCTGATCACATCATTGGCCTAGGCTGCTTCTGGGCAATTACCGATGAGGCTCACATTACCCTGCTGGCGATCGCCCCCGGCTACCAGCGGCAAGGACTGGGACGCTGGTTGCTGTGGCAGCTGCTGCGAGAAGCCCATGAGCACCAGCTGCACCATGCGACGTTAGAAGTGAGGCTAGGCAATGCGATCGCCCAGAAGCTCTACCATCAGTTCGGTTTTCAGGCCCTCGGACAGCGTAAGCGCTACTACCCCGATGACGAAGACGCTTTAATTCTCTGGCGGAGCGGTTTGGAGAGGCCCGGCTTCGCCCAGGAGCTGGCAGTCTGGAAAACCACCATTGCATCAAAATTGGATGGCTACAAGTGGCACCTAGCTAATAGGGACTCTTTGTATAAATCCCATCAAAAATAGCCAGATTCTTCAAAAAAGTTAATCTCTTGCCCATGGTAATTCTTTTAACAAAAGCAATTCTCTCAATTTGATAGGGAGACTGAAAATCAGAAAATTTTAGGCCCAAACCCCTGTCCTGAGGCTTATCCAGGCTGCTAGAAGCCCTGTGCTAGAATCAGCGTATCCGGCACGCACCAGGTAACAGTTACCGCCATGTTTGAACGCTTCACGGAAAAAGCCATTAAGGTTATCATGCTGGCTCAAGAGGAAGCTCGCCGCCTCGGTCATAACTTTGTAGGCACCGAGCAAATCCTCCTGGGACTGATTGGGGAAGGCACTGGCGTTGCCGCCAAAGTGTTGAAGTCGATGGGCGTAAACCTCAAAGATGCTCGCATCGAGGTTGAGAAAATCATCGGTCGCGGCTCCGGCTTCGTCGCCGTCGAAATTCCCTTTACTCCCAGAGCCAAGCGTGTTCTAGAGCTGTCTTTAGAAGAAGCCCGTCAGCTGGGCCACAACTACATCGGCACCGAGCATCTTTTGCTGGGGCTGATTCGCGAAGGAGAGGGGGTCGCGGCCCGGGTTCTCGAAAACCTCGGCGTTGACCTATCCAAGGTTCGCACCCAGGTAATTCGGATGCTGGGTGAAACAGCGGAAGTGTCCACGGGCGGCAGCCAGGGGCGTACTAAGACCCCAACCCTGGATGAGTTTGGCTCTAACCTGACCCAGATGGCCTCCGAGGGCAAGCTCGACCCAGTGGTTGGTCGCCAGAAGGAAATCGAGCGGGTAATCCAAATCCTGGGTCGTCGCACCAAGAATAATCCGGTACTAATCGGGGAGCCCGGCGTTGGTAAAACCGCGATCGCCGAAGGACTCGCCCAGCGCATCGGTAACAACGACGTTCCGGATATTCTCGAAGAGCGTCGGGTGGTCACCTTAGATATTGGTCTGCTGGTAGCAGGTACCAAGTACCGGGGTGAATTCGAAGAGCGCCTGAAGAAAATCATGGACGAGATCCGCTCTGCCGGAAACGTCATTCTGGTCATCGACGAGGTTCATACCCTGATCGGGGCGGGTGCTGCCGAGGGAGCGATTGACGCTGCCAACATCCTCAAACCTGCTCTGGCGCGGGGTGAACTGCAGTGCATCGGCGCTACTACCCTCGACGAGTACCGCAAGCACATCGAGCGGGATGCCGCCCTAGAGCGGCGCTTCCAGCCGGTGATGGTGGGTGAGCCCAGCGTTGATGAAACCATCGAAATCCTTCACGGTCTGCGTGATCGCTATGAGCAGCACCACAAGCTGAAGATTTCTGACGATGCCCTAGAAGCGGCAGCCAAGCTCTCCGATCGCTACATCAGCGATCGCTACCTCCCCGACAAGGCCATCGACCTGATCGACGAGGCGGGTTCTCGGGTGCGCTTGATCAACTCCCAGCTGCCCCCCGCCGCTAAGGAGCTAGATCGGGAGCTGCGTCAGGTTCTCAAGGACAAAGACAATGCTGTCCGCTCTCAGAACTTCGACCAGGCTGGAGAGCTGCGCGATCGCGAAATGGAAATCAAGAGCGAAATCCGAGCGATCGCCCAGAACAAAAAGACTGAAAGCGATGACGGCGACGACTCTCCCGTGGTTGGCGAAGAGGACATCGCCCATATCGTGGCTTCCTGGACCGGCGTACCGGTGAACAAGCTCACCGAGTCCGAGTCCGAAAAGCTGCTGCACATGGAAGATACCCTCCACCAGCGGCTAATCGGCCAGGACGAAGCGGTACGAGCTATTTCTCGGGCGATTCGGCGGGCGCGGGTGGGTCTCAAGAATCCCAACCGCCCCATTGCTAGCTTCATCTTCTCCGGTCCTACCGGGGTTGGTAAAACCGAGCTGACCAAGTCCTTGGCTGCCTACTTCTTCGGTTCTGAAGAAGCCATGATCCGCCTCGATATGTCCGAGTTCATGGAGCGCCACACGGTTTCCAAGCTGATTGGTTCTCCGCCCGGATATGTCGGCTACAACGAAGGTGGTCAGCTCACCGAGGCGGTGCGGCGGCGTCCCTATACCGTTGTGCTGTTTGACGAGATTGAGAAGGCTCACCCCGACGTCTTCAACATGCTGCTGCAAATCTTGGAAGACGGTCGCCTGACTGACGCCAAAGGTCGCACGGTGGACTTTAAGAACACCCTGCTGATCATGACTTCGAACATCGGCTCGAAGGTGATTGAGAAGGGTGGCGGCGGCCTCGGCTTCGACTTCGAGGAGAATCAAGCCGACTCCCAGTACAACCGCATCCGCTCCCTGGTGAACGAAGAACTCAAGCAGTATTTCCGGCCTGAGTTCCTGAATCGACTAGACGAAATCATCGTCTTCCGTCAGCTCACCAAGGACGAGGTCAAGGAAATCGCCGACATCCTGCTGAAAGAGGTCTTTGTGCGCCTCACGGAACAGGGGATCACCCTGAGCGTCACCGAACGATTCAAGGACCGGCTCGTTGAAGAGGGCTATAACCCCAGCTACGGAGCCCGACCGCTCCGCCGCGCCATCATGCGTCTGCTGGAAGACAGCCTTGCAGAAGAGATACTCTCCGGTCGGCTTCAAGACGGTGACGCGGCCGAAGTCGACATCGATGACGACGGTAAGGTGGTAATCCGGGCCAAGGAACGCCGTGAGCTAATGCCCCAAGGGGCCGAATAGATCTGGGCTATTTGCCTTAATCTGGGCTATTTGCCTTAAACAGAGTCCCCCTCAAACTCAGGGGCAGCGATCGCTGCCCCTGTTTGCTGTCTGTTGGCTCCGTCAGCCAGGTTAGAAAAAGTCCCCCATCCAGGCAGTGGGACCGCTGAAAAGACAGTTGGCAGTGGCGATCGCCGTCGGCGATCCCTCCAGAGCATTCATTTGATAGAGCTGCTCGGCAGACCACAGGCCCGTATACAGACTGGCTAGGCTCTGAATCGACAGCCCTAGATCGCCGCGCCCCCCCGGCTTAATCTCGGGTCGGCCCTGATCTACCTGTAGGGTCCACAGGCCGCTATTGGCGGGTAGCAGCTCATCTTGGACCCGCAGGTGCAGCTCGGCATCAATCGTCGGGTAGCCCCGTTGGAGCAATGCTCGCTCAAGATGAACGATCCGGCTCATCCAGCCCTTGCAAACAGTCAGGGTAGCGGCCTTCGGTTCTGGCAGCGATCGCCCCAGTCGGTCCACCGGGCCGCTCCACCAGGTCACAGTATCGATCATCGACCGATGGCCATACAGGAAACCCAAGAGACTCTGAGCCGCTGGCGCTGACAGCACAACCCAGTCTCGGATCTTTAGGGATTCTCCTCGGGACGAACGGCTTTGGGTATAGACTACATAGCCACTGAGGGCATTGGCCTCACCAAACCCATAGCAGTAAAGAGGATCATTCGATGGTGTCAAGAGCCGGTGCCACAGCAGATCCGCCCGCTGCAGGCAGCCCGAATTGACGCGGGCCTGCCGCCCATAGAGGGGAGCCAGAACCTGGCTGTTGGGCTCTAGAACCTGAACCGGCAGGGACGGCTTAGCAGTTTGGATGTCAGCGGGCCTAATTTGCCAGCCGCATCGGAGGCCGGCCTGCCCATAGCCTACACGCCCATACAGGGCCTGGACCGCCGGAAACAGGCTTGACAGGGCTACCTGCTGTTCATGCAGCTCTTGTAAACAACGCTCCATCAGGGTTAGGGCCGCTCCCTGTCCGCGCTGGTGGGGGGCGATCGCCACTGATGCGATTCCAGTCATCTCCACGGCCCGACCGCCAAACCACTGGCCCATGGGGATCAGTACCACCCCCCCCACGATGTCGCTACCCCGATAGAGTAGCCGACCATTGTCGTAGCCCATCCGAGCCAAATCAGCCTGCTCATTTTCCTGGTTGACTAGAAAACTTTGAGCCACCAGCTGAGCAAACGGCTCAACGGTCTCGGCACTTAACGCCCGCAGCTCAAATTCTCCGGCCATAATTCTCTCAGCTGTCAATGACCTGAGCATCATAGCGTCTAGCTGGGATAGCTCATTTACCTCAAACTAATAATCTGGGACGATAGCCTTGCCTGAGCATCTACTCTATTTTCCCTGTATGAACATTTCCATTCAGCTAGTTGATTACGCAACCCACCGAGCCATCCTGCATCAGATTCGCCATGCGGTTTTTGTGGAAGAGCAGGGCGTCCCCGCCGCCATCGAAGTCGACCGCTGGGATCGTCTCTCTACCCATGCCCTAGCACACCATCAAGGCCAACCAGTCGGCACAGGACGCCTGCTGCCAGACGGGCATATCGGTCGCATAGCGGTGCTGCCATCCTTACGACATCAAGGTCTTGGTAGTCAAATCATGGCGCTTTTGCTGCAGGCTGCCAGCCAGCAAGGCCATGCCCAGGTTGTAATCTCAGCCCAATGCCACGCGATCGCCTTCTATCAGCGTTTGGGATTTCGTGCGGAAGGGTCTGTTTATCAAGAGGCGGGCATCGATCACATCCAGATGGTCAAACCAATCGGCCCAGGAAAAACAGACTGGCCCCTCAAGCTGAGTCCAGCAGACGCTCTTGCCATCGGCGCAGCCAGACCCTAGTCGTGACATATAGCGGCAGCTGATAGCGTTCAGCCACTAGCCAAAGCACCAGCACGCCATGGGCAGCCAGGGTTACGGTCGCCCAAACCACCGGCACCGATGCCCCAGGGCTACCTTCTAGGGGGGGAAATACATAGGCTGACCCCGCAATCAGTCCGGCGGGCAGCACCAGCAGCAGGGCCCCAACCAAGCCTAAAATCATCGCCACCCCATCCTGTTGGTGCAGCGGCTGCCAGCGATGTCCGAGCCAGCGCCACCCTAAGGGCTGAGAGCTATCGACGACGTGGAGAGTTTGCTGATCAAGATTCGCCTCAAAGATGTGGCGACAAAAACTACAGGCAAAGGCGTCCATCAACACCATGGACGTCAGGTCGCCGTTGCGGCAGGCTGGACAAATGTAATGCCCGACCAACTGTAATGGGCGTCGCCCTAAAGTCTGATGTAGCGGCTTTGGCTTTGGCATACCCGGATGAACCAAGAGGCGATTCTGCGACTGGGCGAGAGACAGCCAAGAGCATCTAGGACAACCCAGCCAAGGCAGCACTGCCGATGGAGCGGTAGAATTCCTGACCGTTGTGCTCAAGCACTACCAGCGGTTCGCCTCCGGAGAGATCGACTCGCTTAATTCGAACTTGCCCACCGACCAGGTAGTCTCCAACCGCGACATGGCGGCTGGTGCTTGCT
>PYEQ01000198.1 GCA_003017785.1 filamentous cyanobacterium CCP5
GTGCGGGCCTATCAGCGGGCCGACGGGGCCAATCCCCCCCGTAACTCCCACCACCGCCGCACCGATACGGCCAACGGAGCGATCAATGCCCCGGAGTTTGACCGCTATGAGTTTGTCGCCACCGATGGACCGGCTATGGTCTCCGGCAAAGCCGATCCGGGTAGCGAAATCGATATTTATCAGGTGGTCGAAGATGACGGCATCTACAGCCCCCTGGGTGAGCCCATCGCCACCGCCACCGCCGATGACCAGGGCCAGTTTCAGCTGGCCTGGGACCAGCCAGACGGGGTCTGGGTGAGCGCGATCGCCAGCGACCCCCTCTATGGCACCTCCGAACCGTCACCGGTCATCAAGGTGGTGGGAACCGCTGGCACCATGCCAGACCGGCCCACCCCAACGCCCTACATTGCCAGCTGTACGCCGCCGGAACCTCCACCAGAGCCGGTGCCGCCAGAGCCCGAACCGCCAGAGCCAATTACCCTGCGGATTCCTCGCAACATTCACTTTGCCCTGGATCGCTCTAACATCAGCCCTGAGAGTGCCAACATTCTCGATCAGCTGGCTGCAGCCATGAAAGAATATCCCTTCTTGACAGTGGAGCTGCAGGGCCACACGGACCCCAGGGCCAGCGTCGCCTACAACCAGGCCCTGAGTGAGCGACGAGCCCTTTCCGCCCGAGACTACCTACTGCGCCAGGGCATCGCCCCTGAGCGACTGCGGATTCTACCCCTGGGTGAGAGCCAGCGGGCCACCACCGGCAGTAGCCGCCTCGACTACGCCCGCGATCGCCGGGTTGAGTTTATTCTGATTGACACCCGCGGCCTCGATATCATCTTCGAGTCCCAGGAAAGCGACCTCCAAATCGAACCCTAGAGCGCCCCTATCCCCAACCACCTGACCTTGCAGCAGCTCGATATGAAGCGTTTTCAATCTAGTTTGAAATCTCCCTTGCCCCTTCCCTCAAAGCCGCCCTTCTTCGGCTGGGGTGTCGCTTTGGTGGGGGCGATCGCCGCCGGACTCGCTACCCCCGCAACCGCTCTAGCAGGCACCCTCAACTGGGCCGATCCGGGGGTAGTCTGGCCCCAGGGCTCGCTCCAGGAAGAATATGTTATCAATGGTGTCACCGTCCGTCTCACCTGGACTGCAAACGGTGGTAGTACCATCGACATTATCACTGACGATCCGGGCACTCTGCCTGGATTCACGGGCGGTTTCACCCCAGATATTTTCAAAATCACCTTCGATTCTGCGGCGATCGCCGACAATGTTTCCCTCCTCATCGAGTATGAAGACGCCGCAGGTAATCCTGTTCCAGTGGAAAACGCCCGGCTGATCCTGCTAGATATTGACCGCAGTCCCAACGATGACTGGCAAGATTTGGTCACCGCTAGCGGTTCCCTGGGTGCCGCGGCCAGCCCTATCACCGTTTCCCCTGCGACGACTCCCCCGCCGTCTCCACCCATAACAACACCTGCCGCTAGCGCTGGTGACTATACCGTCGATTTAACCGGCACATCCTCCACCTCTCTGCTGGCGACGGGAATCTATCCACCGGTGCCCCCGGGTTCTAATGCAGAAGCTGATAACAGCAGCCCGAACGGCAATGTCGTCGTCGATTTCGATAGCGCTGTTGACCAGATTTCCCTGGTCTACGGCAATGGCCCTCTGTCTCCAGCTGATCCCGACAGCCACGGCATTGGCTTATTCAATGTTTTTTTCCAGCCAGCAGTCATCGGCATAGCCAAGCAGGCTGGTACCCCGGTAGCTAATGCCGGTGGCACTTTTACCGTTCCGTACACCCTGGTGGTACAGAACTTTGGCGAAACTCCTCTGAGTGATGTGCAAGTCGTCGAAGATCTCACCGCCACCTTTGCCAGTGCCGGCGGATTCACCGTCAGTAATCCCCAGCTGGTTGGGCCTTTACCCCCAGGCTTTACCGGTGCCATCAACCCTGCCTTTGACGGCACCGCCGCCAGCAGCACGCTGCTCACTGGCACCGCCGCCGATCGCACCCTCGCCGTGGGTGCATCCTTCTCAATTACCTTTGACGTAGAAATCACCCCAGGGACCGGCGCAGGGGGCTTGGGACCCTTTAACAACACAGCTGTCACGACTGCTCAAAGCCCTTCAGGAGCCCCCGTGACAGACGAGTCCACCAACGGGACCGACCCAGATCCCAACGGCGATAATAGCCCCGTAGAAAATACGCCCACCCCTGTCGATCTCACCCCGGCGTTAACCCCTGCCATTGGCGTGGCCAAGCGGGTAGTGGGGACTCAGCCCGTGGTCGGCGATGCCGATGCCCTCGACATCACCTACGAGATTCTGGTGCAAAACTTTGGCGGCGAGGCCCTGAATACAGTCCAGCTGGTTGAAGACCTGATCGACCCGACCACCGGTGCTCCCACCTATGGAGTTGGTAATTACTCCATTGTCGGTGCTCCCGTGGTGCCTCCTGGCAGTACCCTTACGATTAATCCCGCCTACGACGGCCTCACCGACTTAAACCTGCTCGATGCCGCCAGTAGTACCCTCGCCGTTGGCGCCAGCAGTACCGTGCAAATTACCGTGCGGGTGGACGATAGCGACAATGCTCCACCCCTGCCGGCTTTCCCCGGCACCTACAACAACCAGGTGAATGCCAGCGGTGTGGGGCAAATCAGCACCGCTCCGGTCAGCGATCTTTCAACTAACGGCATCAGCCCCGATCCCGATGGAGATGGGAATCCCAATAACAACGCCTCGCCGACGCCGTTTCAGCTGCCCCTCACCGGAGATCTACAGCTGGTGAAGCGGGTTACGAATATCTTCCGCAACGGCAACCCCCTGACGGCGGCCGAGATTGGCGGAGACCCCACCAGCGTGATCAACGATGGCACCACCACCGCCGACGATGATTTGATCGCCGCCACTGGCGGTCAGCTGCCCGTAGGGCTCGTAACGGTTCCCAACAACCTGGCCGCTGGAGATCAGGTGGAATATACCGTCTATTTCTTCAACGATGGCTTCGGCAGCGTCACCGATGTGCAGCTGTGCGACGAATTCCAGCCCCCCAGCGTGTTTGTGCCCGGCAGCCTGGTTTTGGCTGCACCTGTGGCGCTGCCAGGTCCCCTGGGGGCCTTTAATCCCAGTGCCCTGCTCGATCCTCGCGATCCACTCACTCCCCTGGAAGCCTCTTGCCCGAACGCTCCGGGAGCCTTCCCCAGCGGGCCACCGGGACCGAGCGATCCGGCCATTGGCATCGGCGCAGGGGGCGGCTTTATCTTTGAAGACTCCGCTGCTGCCAGTGGCATTACGGTACTGCAAAGCACCGTGGGGGCGATCCGATTTAGAATCGAACTCCCCTAGGACTTCCCGAGAGCGATATGGCCGATTTGCTAGGGACCCATAGGGGCTCTGGAGACCGTCACCCCAGCCTGGGACCGCTGCCATAGACTGAGTAGCTTCTCCTCCCAGCAGGGCTTCAGACTGGTGACGAAAATGCCGACGTCACTGGCCCCATGGTCGGCGACCCAGGTGCCGGGGAGGGTGATTTCTAGATAGTGGCGATCGCAGATATCCACCGCGATCGCTCCCTGTTCTAGCTCTGGCAAAAACTGACCCAGCTCCGGTAGATGTCTGGATAGGGGTAAACAGGCCCTTGTCGGCTGCACGGTCAGGGGTATCCCTAAGCGGGCGCTCAATCGGCTGCGGCGGGCAATCCAGGTCTCTACCGGTAGGGGCAGATGCTCCAACAGCAGCCCCGACTCCAAGTAGGTAATCTTGATCATGACTCTGAACGGGTAGGTAAATACAAAGACCAGCGATACGGCTAGGCCAGAGGCGGAGCGCGCGGGCGGAATCTGTAAAAACAGCGCAGCAGCCTCCGCTTCCTGAAAGGTAAAAGCGAAGGCTGAGACGACCTAAACCTAGATCGGTTATCCCAGGCAGAGTACGACTGGCAACTCGTACTGCTGGCTTCGCCAATGGCGCAAATCGCCCAAAATAGGCAGATCTCGCCTGTGGAGACGATAGAAATCGCTAAATCGACGAATAACGAGGCCCACGCCTGCACCTAAACCGGTACGGCAAATCCCGCCGATGGCGGATATACGCTTCATGCCGAGGGTGTTGGTAGGTTTCACAGTCGATGGCCTCGTGAGCAGTACTGAGGGGTGACCTGAGCGGTGGCGGCTTACCGTTGCTTGACCGGTTTCTAGCGATCGCCACTCGTTTGTCTACTAATACTACACCAATACTACAGAAATTCCGTAGAAACGGACTGACTTTTTGCCAGGGCTGCAAAGGTTTCCGAGAGGCGTTTCCAGATACAGTAATACGGAGATCTGGAGGAAAAAATCACCATGGAAGATGCCCGTGAACAGTATATGGAAGCCGCGATCGCCCTCTCCTTTCAGGCTATGCGGGAAGATCGCGGCGGTCCCTACGGAGCCGTCGTCGTTAAAGACGGTGAAATTATCGGTCAGGGCATGAATGAAGTCACCTCCACCAACGACCCTACTGCCCACGCCGAAATGACCGCCATTCGCCAGGCCTGCCAGAAGCTTGGGGCCTGGCAGCTAGAGGGCTGTGAGCTATATACCAGCTGCGAACCCTGTCCGATGTGCATGGCGGCAGTCTACTGGGCCCGGCTGGATACGCTGTTCTATGGCAATACCAAAGAAGAGGCCGCCCGCTATGGCTTCGGCAGCCAGACCATCTATGACGAACTGGCCCGCAGCCGAGCCGACCGCAAGGTCTCAATGGTGCCGCTGATGAAGGAAGAGGCCCTGGCAGCGTTCAAGGAATGGCAGCAAAAGTCTGATAAGCAATCTTACTAACCTGAAGCAGACGGCAGCCCTTGTCGACCCCACATCGGCCCTCAACTCCGTCAAACGCTGCCCTTATCCAGGGCAAACGGCTTCAGCTCATCCAGGGAGACATATTCTAGAGCTGAGGCGTGGGTCGCCTCCAAATCCACTGGCGGGGCCACGCCGTCATCCATGGCCTCTTTCCAGCGGGAAGCACAGAGGCACCAGCGATCGCCCGGCTTCAGCCCTGGAAATTGGAAGGCGGGGATCGGCGTAGAGAGGTCGTTGCCCTGGGCCTTGGTGTAGCGGAGAAATTCTGCCGTCATCTGGGCACAGACCACGTGGGCACCGCGATCGCCTGCCCCCGTATTGCAACAGCCATCGCGAAAGAATCCGGTCATCGGAGATGTACTACAGGTGCTTAGCTCACCGCCAAGGACGTTGGTGGCATCAGTCATGGAGCTGCCTTCTAGTGTCTTCGCTTGTATTATGGCGGTTTATCTGCGGTGTGAGGATTACTCCCCGGAAAGACAGGCTCTGCAAATGGAGCCGTCGCAGTGGTCCTCTAGATTAAAGCGCCGCCGCAGCTAGAGCCGCTGCCGGCGGTGCAGCCGTAGCAAAACGGCCGAGTCTGGATGGTCTGTAGCAGGTCGATTTCCCTCGCATTCAGGAGCTTTTGCACGGTCAGGGCCTCGCCATTGGGCAGGCGAGCGGGGACATTTTCCATCTGATTGAAGTCGCAGTCGAAAACGTTGCCCAGGTAGTCGATGGAGAGCTGGTTGCGGCACATCAGGTGGGGAACCGTGCCGCCATTATGATTGGACTCCAGAAATTTTAGGTAGGGCCAGTAAAGATCTTTGGCCTGGAGGTACTGCTTCACCCGGCCAATGGGCAGGTTAGTGATTGTAAACAGATGGTTAAAGATAATGCCAAAGTGTTCCTGCAGGTAGGCTTTGTAGTCCTGCTGGAGTTTGGCCTGGTCGGGGGTTAGGGAGAAGCGATCGCGGCGGGGCACTGGCGGATTATAGACCAGGTCCAGTTCCAGGTTAGGGTCCTGGCCGTAGCCGAGGGCATTGAGCTCCTGCAATGCCTGAATCGATTGGCTGTAAACCCCTGAACCTCGCTGTTTATCGACGTTGTCTTCCAGATAGCAGGGCAGGGAGGCCACGACCTTGAGCTGGTGGCGGGCGAAATATTCCGGCAAATCTTCGTAGCCGGGCTCAAAGAAAATCGTCAGGTTAGAGCGGACCATCACGGTTTTACCCGCCGCCCCGGCTGCTTCCACCAGGGGGCGAAAGCCATAGTTCATCTCCGGAGCCCCGCCGGTCAGATCGACGGTTGCTACCTGGGGAAAGCGGCGAATTAGCTCCACTAGCTGCTCACACACCTCCGGGGAGAGTTCTTCGGTGCGTTTGGGGCCAGCCTCCACATGGCAGTGGGTGCAGGCCAGGTTGCATTTCCGACCCAGGTTGACCTGCAGCACCGAAATCGGCAGCTTTGCCAGCGGAGCCTGGAGCTGAGCTGCGAAAGGGGTAATGGCTTGGGGGGAGGTACTGGGTTGGGATGCAAATTGAACCACGAATTTTTTGACCTAGCTAAAGGGACAAACAGCCTCAATAAGCAGACGGACGCCTGCTGCTGTCTTTATGAGTTGTCCTTTGTAAATACGTTTATTACACCGCAATCGGATTAAATTCGCCTGAGAGGAGAATACCTACTGCTCGATCGCATCTAGGAATGATTCTAGTAGGGGGACCACGGCGGCCGGTCGCTCCAGGTGGGGCAGTACTCCCGCCGCCGCTACCACGTGAAACTGCTCCACGGCCTGGGGGTTGAGCTTGGCGAGCCGTCGCCCAAAATCGGGGGAGCTAAAGCGAGATTTTTCTCCCCAGACAAAGGCGGTGCGGGTGGTGAGCTGAGGCAGGAAGCGGGCCAGATCAAAGCAGATATCTCCCCGCAGGGAAGCCAGGGCAGCATACTCGGCGTTGGGCTGCTGGGTACCAGCCAGGTAGCCCTTGATGATTTCAGGGCTAATCCGCTGAGGATCGGCAAAGAGAAAGTTGGATAAAAACGTGCTCACGGCCATCTCGTTGGCGGCTCCCACCTGGTATAACAGCTTATCCACGCCAGGGGTGGCGGCGACCTGGGCCGGTAGGCTGAGGCGATAGTCGCGGCCAAAATCCCCGTTGCCGGAAGGGGAAATCAAGAATAAGCCCTTGAACAGCTCGGGACGGGCGATCGCCAGCTGCACCGTCACCCCTGCCGTCAGGGAAGAGGCCACCACCACCGCAGGCTGCCTGGCCACTGACTCCAAAAGGGTAGCAATGACGCCGCAGTAGTCGGCAACCCGGTAGTCGCGCACGGGATGGGTCGACTGGCCCCAGCCGATCAAATCAGGAGCAATCACCCGATAGCTGGACGCCAAAGCCGGGTAGAACCGTGACCATTCAAAGGCCGAAGATCCACCCCCCAGGCTGTGGAGAAAAACCAGCGGTGGCAGGTCTGCCCCCTCGGCCTCTGGGCTGCGCCAGGGGGCCCCCTGGGGGGTGTAATAGGCCATGACGCCCAGATCGGTCGTCAGGGCCTGCTGATGAAATCCAATGGGCTGAAATTGCAGCATAGATTCGCACGGAACGGGCAGTTAGAACCAGTATTGAGGAAGGCGAGTTCATCTTTAGCCTACCGACAGATAGGGCGATCCGGGGCTGCCCGAGGAAATTCCAACCGCCTGGGGCTGGCCGCGCTATGCTGGGGACGACTTGCAGAGGGGGGGATATGGCAGCACAACGAGCATTTTCTGGCACTCCCTGGGAAGAAAAAGCCGGTTACTGCCGTGCCTTGAGGGTGGGCAACCAAATTTTTGTCTCTGGCACTGCCCCCAGCGACGGCAACGGCGGTACGTTTGCGCCGGGTGACGCCTATGCCCAGACCCAACGCTGCTTTGAGATTATTGCAGAGGCCCTTGAAGGTTTGGGCAGCGGCCTCGAAGACGTCGTTCGTACTCGCCTTTACGTCACTGATTTGAGCCGCTGGGAAGACTTCGCCCGAGCCCACCTCGATCTGTTTGCCGATAATCCACCAGTCAACACAATGCTGCAGATTCCGCAGCTGATAGACCCTGACATGCTGGTCGAAGTCGAAGTCGAAGTGCTGCTGCCCCAGCCTGAGGAGGAGCA
>PYEQ01000199.1 GCA_003017785.1 filamentous cyanobacterium CCP5
GTTCACAGAGTTTTGCCATCGCTGCATCGTCTCTTCGTTAGACATCAGCTCCGTATCCTTACCCTTTAGGGACTACCACTTTTCAATACATAAAGCTTCTTGAAGTATGGGAATAGCTGATTCATCCCCAAAACTGGCTAACTCACAAGCGGCTATCCAACGAATATCTTCATCTGAATCTTCTAATGCCTTTTTTAGCGTACCCACAGAACTGGGGATATTTATTTTTCCTAGAGCCTTTATTATTTCGTTCTTTGTGAAGGCTTCATTATTTTCTAGTAGCGGGCTCACAAATGGAATAACAGCAAAAGACTTTGTCTCTCCTAAAAGCTTGATTTTGAGTTTTAGAGGGACTGACAAATCATTGACATAACTTACTGCTAAAACCTGCGAGTTACATTTTACATCTCCAGCGAGCCTTGCTCCCAGAATTAAATCCACATCATTGATCGCCAGCTTTACTACCCGCAGCGACTGGGCTTCGTCATTCACCAGCGCCAGCATCAGGGCAATAGGGTCAGTCCACTTCAAAAGGTTGAGATAGTCTCGCTTCAGTTGCTCATCACGTAACTTTGGCAATAACCGCAGCAGGTACTCCGCCGCATAATACTCCTGGATAAGCTGGTGGCGAAATTCGATGTGCTCTTCGTAGTTTGGTTGAGTGACGGGTTGAATTAGGTGATAGTCCAGTAAGTCTTGCAAACATTGCTCGGCGCATCCTCTGGCGTTAGCCCGACCTTCCTGTTGTAAGCAGTCCGTCAACAGATTTTCTGCCTCTTCCTTTGGCATAGATAGCCGAAACTCGACCACTTCCTTATCTTGCATCAGGGCAAATGCTAGATGTCGCAGCAGTTTTGACCACTGATCCTTGGATTCAGCGGGGGCATCTTCTTGAAGTTTTTGATCATACAGCTGAGTAAATTCTCGAAATGCGAGACCTAGATTGTCTGGGAGTTTAGGTGGTCTTTGCTCCTGTTCTGCCCGATTATATTCCTCGGCAAAGACCCGGCAGAGCATCCATAGCAAGAGCGGGGTTTCGGCAAACTTTCGCAGTCGGTCGCCTTTGAGCTGTTGAAATAACCTATCTCCTTCTTCGCCTAAATACCCCCGCAAGAATTCCTGCATCTGTGGTTCAGTCAGGGGCAGCATCTTGAGCGTTTTAGTAATGCCCAGGGTGCCACCTATACTTTGTTCCCGCGTGGAAACAACCATAGGGGTCAATTTGCGGTTTCGTTCTCGAAAATTGGCAATTTCTGTCCTGAAAGCATCTGGTAGCTCGTTTAAGCCATCTAGAAGCAGAAGCAGCTTCCCTTGTTGAAGTAAGTGCTCGATCGCGGAAATGCTCAAAAATAGCTGATGTCGTCTGAAAAAATCCTGGATCAATGTCTCAATGGTTGAGGTGCAACGGCGAAGCTTAACCAGCACCGGGATTTTGGCTGTTGGGCTCATCAAAGCACTGCTAGCCTCATTCCACAGCAGCCACTCCAGTGACGTGGACTTGCCTGAGCCAGGTTTACCCATTAACAAAACATGATCAGGGGCATATTTTCGCAATCCTTCCAGTACATCCAGTTGTTCAACCTGTTCCCTTTGGTCTGGGTTGGAGGCATCCGATGCATACTCTTCTGCAGGTTTGACACTTTCCACTCGGAGTTTTAGTCGGCTAGAAAACTTAGGCTTTGGAGGTGGCTTGCGGCCTTCTAGCGTGGTTGGTGTATAGCACCCTTGCCACTCTGAGAGGTCTTCGTCATTGACGATAGATTGCAAATAACGCCGTCTATCATCAGCATCCAGTTCCATCTTGGAAAACGAGAATCTTTGAAGCACAGCTTCCAACGCTGCCTGAAACTTCTCTGAATCAGAAAGGTGATAGCGAGTGCCTTCAATAAAAACAGTGCTGCCATCTTCAGCAACGAACTGGAACCCCTTCGCCCCATCTCGATTGACTTGCTCCATCCGCTGCTGAGCCTGTAATGCGGTTGCCAAGCTCGCATCTGCCGCGATCGCACCTTCCACATGCGCCACCAACTCCGCCGGAGAAGCCTCCGGTTCATCCCGCAGCTTCTCGGCTATGAGCTGACACAGTTGAGCGATGGGGCCAGTCATCCTTAGCTATCCCTAATCCAGCTTGCCCTGAATGTGGATTTCACCAATATAGGCGGTGCCCCCCTCCACTTTGGTCTGCCAACCCTTTGCCTGGTCGTAATTGTTCTGCATCATATTGCTCTGGTCAATCAGCTTGCCCGCGTTAATTTCCTGGGCCAGCATCTGAATATCTCTGGCAAACTGGGGGTCTTCGTCCATGGCTACCTGCAAGTAAGCCGCAATCTGGTTAACCTGTTCAGGGGTAATGTTGTGGGTCTGGTCAAGGGTCGCTTTGACCTCCTCCACCCGAGGCTTACCCCGCAACTTGGCCCAGATACGCTTCAGCAGCGTGTCCATTTTGGAGATCGCCTCAGTGGAGAACTTCTTGGCGAGTTCCCCAGCAGCAGAATCGATGAACTTTTGAAATGCTAGCGTTGCGATCGCACTCGCCGTTACCGTAGTGACCGGATCTGCCATGGCCCCTCTAGAGACGCCGCTCGTCTCCCCAATTTTGGCGTTATTGCTCTGGATTTGCCCAGTCCGACTACCAACGGCTTAGCACATACAAAAGATCCGACACCTTTGAACTGCAGAAACCCCGGTCGACCGGACAGTTTATTGCTGCGTTGGCGCAGGTGTCGAAGCTACCGATAAGTGAAACTGATCTCCAGCATCTTCAAACTGAAAATCCATGATGTAGCGCTGATTATCGGGAAATAACTCTTCTTTTCGGGCTATGAGTTCCTCAATTAAGCTCTGCATTTCTTTTTGGGCTAACGGGTCCTTGTTCTGTACCGTCAAGTTGAGAAACTCTTGAAGGGCTGGTTGCTTTTCAGCCTCGGGCATAACGGCTATATTCCAGGCGATGACCGCGATTTGCAGTAGCATTTGCTGTTGCTCATACCCCCTGGTTTCCTCCAGGTAAGGTTCAATGAAGGTCTCTAACACTTCAGACATCTTGACCTGGCCCTTTGGGTTCTGCACGATCCCTGCAAATTTGCTACCCATCTCACTCTGTTGAAACTTTCGCTCAAAGTTATCCAGCGCTTTCTGTTGGTAACTGGCTTTCCCCTGGGACTGTTTGAGCAGTTCCCGGAAACCCTTAGACTTTTTAGCCATAACGCATCTCCTTGCAGAGCAGTCAAAACTGATTACTGGGCATTTTAACCCTCAGCCCCGAAACCACATTACTCAGCAGGCTCAAACGTAAACGGCTGGGCCGCGACAAAGTCCTCAGAAACCTCGCCACTGAAAATATTGCGTTGATTAGAGACCTGATCCAGCATCCGCACGCCAGTAGCTTCGGCAAAGTCGATGTTCTTCAAATCCACCCAGAACACATTGGGAGCATAAGTTGAATTCCGTTGACGTTACTCACCAACCCGCTGCCAGCGGGTCGTTTTGAAAGGGCGTGGCAGAATAACAGAGTACGGGCATGCGTCAACTACGTGTCCTCTGTTGAGATCTGCTGCAGTCTGCTAAACCAGCTACTTACTGTAGGCATCGCTGAAATCTACATACTGCTAAGACTATGCGATTGCTTTCTATCGAAACGACCCCTAGCCCCAACTGCATCAAACTCAATCTAGATGAGAGTATTAGCGACAAATCCCTGACTTTGCAGAAAGGGGATCCTGCGCCTGATACGCCTGAATGGCTGCAACCATTGCTGGCCATAGCCGCGATTCAGTCTGTCTTTGTGGTCAAAGATTTTGTGACCTTGACTCGCAAAGGCACATCCGATTGGCAACCGATACTGACTGAAGCCGCCGCTCTAATTGGCGTAGCCGATAATGCCGATTCCAAGCTGCTCGCACAGCTAACTCAGCCGCTGCTTTCCCCTGAAGATGGTGCGAGTGTGCCGTCATCCAGCTCTAATTTGGGCCAGCTCGATGTCGCCGTACAGGTATTTCGGGGCATACCCGTGCAGGTACGGGCGATCGCGGCAGATGGTCAGCAAGCTCGTGTGGCCCTACCTGAACGCTTTGCTCAATCCCTACAGCGAACCATCCAGGCGACGGGGGCGGACTATGTCGCTGAGCGACGCTGGGAGCCTTATCAAGCCCCAGCGGGTGAACCCGAAACCGTGGCCCAGCTGGTAGCGGATGAAATTGATAGCTTGCTTGACTCCCCAGCCTTGAGCCAGATTGAAGCGGCGGCCATCGCCGAGCGGGCTGATGCCCCCCCGGTTGACAAAATGGCCCAACAGCAAGCCCTCATCGCGGCGCTTCGCCACCCTGATTGGAAACATCGACTCAAGGCACTGCAGCAGCTCGAAGTGACGGCTGAGAATTTGTCGGCAGTGGTGACCGTACTCGACGATGAGAAAAGCACCCTGCGTCGGTGGGCTGCAGCCCTCATCGGAGCCAGCACTCTGACGACTGCGGTGGCTCCCCTTTGTCGGGTGGTTCGCCAAGATCCCTCGCCCCTGGTGCGCCGGACAGCAGGGGATGCCTTGAGCGACATTGGTGACCCAAGCGCCATGGGCGCGATGATCGAATCCCTGAGCGATTCTTCGGAACTCGTCCGCTGGCGCGCCGCTCGGTTTTTAACGGAAATCGGCGATCGCACCGCCATTGAACCGCTCCAGCAATCCATCCAGCAGGAAGCCAAATTTGATGTCAAGGCTGAGATGATGGCCGCCCTTGAGCGCATCGAAGCCGGAGCTAACCCTCAGATGCCGATGTGGATGCGCCTGACCCAGGCAGGCGGGTCCCAATAGCCTTTGAATAGGCGCATGATTTAAGACTCATGCGCTACGCCACGTCGTTGGCTGCTATATCAGGTCAGCGATTGCCGCATCGTCATCAAGATGAACAGCTATAGTGCGATACGCCACCCACGTCAGAAAACGCGCTGGGTCGTAGACGGTAGTATTTATCTTCCACATCTTGCGATTGCTCATCGTAGGGATGGCTCAAGACTGCCTGCAATTCTCTAACTAAGGTGTAGTCACCCTGCATGGCTTGTTGATAAGCGGGGACAATCAACCACTCTCGCCAGGTGTATTTGGGGTTAGTCTGTTTCATCTGTGTGGATATCTCAGCCAGTGATATCTCAACCGGGCCGCCGTTAATGAGGTCGCGCCAGCTTTTGAGCCAAGATTGCCATTGTTCGTCGAGTTGTGGTGACGTTTTACCGTAGAAGCTCTTTTTCAAGGCTGAGACATCGTTTGGGATGTGGGATAACTCGCGGAAGAAAATGGTGTAATCCACCTCTGAGTCGGTCATTAACTGCATTAATTGCCTAAATAGCTCCGGGTTGAATTCAGTCAAGCCCAGTTTAGCTGCCCACATGTTTTGAATTTGTGTTTGCATGGCTTCTGCAAAGCCACGACCGACTTGGTCAAACTGTTCCAAAGCGTCAGCATCTTCTGCCAGGAGCGGTCTCACCGCTTTCCAAAACATGTAATAGTTGGTTTCTGCTGCCCTGGGCTGATTGAAGAATGAAAAGTGTTCGCCGCCGCCCGTCCAGGGTTGAAACCAGGGGTCAAAAATTTCACAAAACCCAAAAGGTCCATAGTCGAGGGTAAAGCCACCAGCGGCGCAGTTATCACTGTTAAAATTGCCCTGGCAATAACCAACCCGTAGCCAATTCGCCACCAGGGTCGTAAGCCGCTGGCGAAAGTGCTTAGCCAACTCCACCAATTGCTCGGCAAAACTAAGGGTTTGATTAATGTCGCTTTTGTATTCTCGCTCAATTAAATGGGACACGATCAGGCGCAATTCTTCTGATGCTTTGGGATGAGCATTGCTATAAGCACGGCGGGCGAATAACTCCAGCTGACCCACGCGCAAAAAGGAGGGGGCAACGCGAGTGGAAATGGCTACAGGATTGTCCACCAAAATATCCGGGTCAAGCGAGCAAGAGTCTTGGGAATACCAGGGCCGGGTCACGGTCTCAGATTTAGATACATACAGGGTCAAAGCGCGGGATGTGGGCACCCCTAAAGCGTGCATATACTCTTGCGCTAAAAACTCACGCACACTGGAACGGAGTACGGCGCGACCGTCAGCACCCCGGCAATAAGGCGTTGGGCCACCCCCTTTCAATTGCATTTCCCAGCGCTGGCCATTGATGATGCCTTCAAATACCGATATCGCCCGACCATCGCCATACCCATTCCCCGTCCCGAATGGACAATTTTGGACATATTCGGTGCCATAAATCGACAGGGCATACCCCGTTGCCCAGCCCACCTGTCGCATCGGCTCATGGGCCGCAGAGAGATCACCCGAAAATACCCGACGAAATTTTTCATCCAGCGCCAGTTCATCGCTTAACCCCAGCTCCTTAAAAAATGTGCCGCCATGGGCGACATATTCTGGTTCTGGAAGCGGCGTGGGGGCCACAGGGACGAAATGACCCGAAAAAACCTGTCGGGCACGGTGATCATCACCATCGACCGTGGCGTCAGGGTCGGCATTTAAGGTATCCATCAGAGAATAATCCACCAATCGCACAAACTCATCGAAGGTCGTTACGCAGGGCTCAGCAGAGGGTTTAGATGGATATGACATGGTTACTAGCGCCGGTGTTGTCGAGAAAAATTCACGTGTCATTGGGAGACTTGTAGAGCCTAGCGTATTAAACGTGGAGCTTTCCTGACTAATCGACTGGTTAGTCGGCGGCGTAAAGTCATTGATACTGTTATCAGTGCCAGTGAACCTGTCCATCTGACTGATCAACCACCGTAATCCCCACTGTCGCTAGCCGATCGCGAATATCAGCCGCCGTGGCAAAGTCCCGCTGCTGTCGAGCCGTTTGGCGCTGCTGGATCAGGTTGGCAATCGCACCATCAAGCAATTCAGCTGCGATCGCCTCAGCACTCCTGTAAGACAGCGATTGGCTTGTTTCAAGGATGCATCAGCTGGCAGGGCTCTGTATCGGTTGTTCTCGCGACTTAGAGAATTGATCGAATAGCTCTAGGAGGACTAGCCCCTTCGGCAACGGCTGCCATTACCTGCTGATAGAGTTTAGGGATAGCTATATCAGGGAAAAACTGACTAGACTCTGTTTGAGCGTATCCGCCAAAGGTTAGACCAAAAATTGTTAGACCATCCCCTCGAATGAGCCATATTTCAGGAACCTTAAACCGTTCGTAATCCCCGATGTTTGTGAAGTTGGTCACATCGACTTCAACCGCAATGTCGGGTGGCGGATCGGTAGCCAGGTCAATTCGACTTTTGCCGCTCACAGCAGCCCAGTCGTTAAGCCAAAAACAATGATCGGGTTCGATACCTGCCTGCTCAGGAATTTGCAGAGTAACGGGCGTTGTTCGAACATAATCGCGTAGCTGCTGGTTGAGAATAGCCACCAGCAAATCAGCCACAATAGCATCTAGCTGGCCATGCTCAAAGGTTGGCATCTTGAGGCTCAGATATCCATCAGCGTATTTAAAACGCGGCGTGCTGCGATCGCCTCTACTGGCAGCCAGTTGCTGGTAATCTGCCCAGCTCATTGGAATAGTGGCCACTGAGCCATCTGGTAACGATTTGATAGGTGCGATCGCAATCATACTTTGGCACCAAAGCAAGTCTATTTTATTAATTGTAGGCTGTCTGGCAGCAGCTCGATTATGAAAAATACGCCATAACGCTCCTATGATTGTCGATGCCAGCGAGCTTCGCCATCTGGCTGATCCACCACCGTAATTCCCACTGCCGCCAGGCGATCGCGAATCTGATCTGCCGTTGCAAAGTCGCGTTGTTGCCGAGCCACCTGGCGCTGCTGGATCAGGTCAACGATGGTCGAAGACCGGCCTACGGACATCGTCGCCTCATCCAATTCACCATCTGAGAGCTGATTTCTAAAGCAAATCTTAAGCTGCTTTGCGCCGTAGCATGAGGCGAATGAGTGCCCCGTAAATCATGGC
>PYEQ01000200.1 GCA_003017785.1 filamentous cyanobacterium CCP5
AGCCAGCCGCCCATGAGGGCTTCGGCCTGGGAGACAGCCAGGGATTGACCATCAATCAGCTGTTGGAGTTGCTGGGACCAGTCGGTGGAGGGAGCAGTCTGGGTCACGATGATTTTAGGTACCGAAAGACAAGACTTAATTTAGCGGATCTTGGTGACGGCCATGGGCCTGGGCCGGCAGAAACCCTGGGCCGGCAGAAACTCTGTCGACAGATAGCTGCGGCGCTGGGCGACCAGCTGTTAATCAAAGAACATGGCCCGACAGGGTCCAACTGCCCGCCACTGCCAGCCTATGACCGCCGCCATTGATTTACCCGCTAGTTTCCATCGGGAACCGACCATTCATCGGTATTTTGAGAGCTTTAATCGACAAGAATTTACGACTACGGCGTCGCTGTTTGCCCCCGACGGGGCGCTGTTGGCCCCCTTCGAAGACCCCGTCGTGGGTTATGCAGCCATTCTGGACTATCTCCAGCGGGAAGCCCCCGGTATGGAGGCCAATCCCCGTGGGTTAGAAACGACTGCAGATGTCGATGCCGAGGCCGATGACCTTAAGGGCCACCGGCAAATCATCGTTAAAGGCAGCGTCAAAGCCGTGGTGTTTAATGTCAACGTCGCCTGGACCTTTCAACTGGATGCCGATGATCGAATCCAACGGGTCAGGGTGAAGCTGCTAGCCTCCCTGGAAGACCTGATACAGTTTCGCCCCCAGCCCGTTGGGGAAAAGCCATGACCGCTCAGGGGCAATTCAATGGCGACTGGCTCAGGTGGCGTAATCAAACAGTGAGTCTAGGTAAATCCGATTGATGCCGCGATCGCTAGCGCCATTTTGCATCAAAAACAGCGATAGAGCGGCGCAAAAAACCCGGTGCTGACTCCAGGCGGGATGAGTATCTAAGTACTCCTGTAAAACTTCGTGGAGCTCTTCAGGAATCTCGGCAAACAAGCTAATGCGGGGCATGGTCGGCTGCATCGTCATTGGTGACTGGGCTCCTCAACAATGGGACGAAAGTGGAACAAAACTGGACAGCAAAAACTCACCCGCTGACCAGATCCAAGGGCTCGGATTTTCCTCAGCCAAGGCATCTGTTCAAGAGTTAATGCGGCATTAATGCCGTCCGGTCGAATCATTCTGCCGGTCAGGTCTAAATCCTGTCAATCTTGCCATTTAGGCTACCGTGCGCTATCCAGAAAAATCGGCTACGGGGAAATCAGCCTTTCCGTGATCCCATAGAAAAAATGAACCTAAAATTCCCACCAAATATCTGAGAGTTCGTCTAAAACTTTTGTTTTCAACAGGAGCGCCCCAATCCAAAGTGCCTCGTCAAAAGGTGGGGAAAACAGTATCAAATCTGGGGAAAACTTGGGGGAAAAGCTGAGAAAAACATCGGCCTAAATAGAAAGTTTTGTGAATCTAAAGGGAGCCGGCCGTAGAGGTCCTGAAGAAGCAAAATCGGATCCAAGACTGGTTCCAAAACCAGCTGGTTTTGGCTCACCATTGCCCTCTGATCCGGTTCAGGGCAGTCTGGGCAACCATAATTAGCTTGGGGCTAGTCGTTAACCCGTTGTTAACTCAAAATATCCAGTAGTACGCATCGCCCAGTAGCCAGGCTGGCCCTGCAAGACAATATCGATGCAGTTTGGCGATTTGTGGTCGCTCTATCGGCTCAGCACCAGCAGCAGGCTCAGCCCCAACAGTCCGGTAATGGCAATGAGGGCTCCGTGGCGGCCTAGCCAGCGCTGAATCTTCCAAGCCGTCGGTTCGGCTGGTGGCGACGATGGCGATGGGGCGGTTGAAACCGGCTGGTAGAGGGTACAGGTCGTCGCCACCGGCCGTTGGGGATAGGTGCAGCTGTCATCAAAATGGTACTGACAGCTCAGACACAGGCTCTCCCCCTGGTCTGCCCGATGCAGGGGAATGCCGGGGTGTCCGTGGGCTTTGAGGGGCAGCTGACAGCGGGGGCATTTGATCGAATCACCAGCGATCGATGCCTGGCAGCGGGGGCAAGTGGCCATAAAATCCATCAAACCAACCGCCCGTATCCTAGCGCATGGGCTTGCAGCCCTCAGGTTGTCGTCGGAAACCGTCGGACCTGAAACTCGCGACTTTCGACCATTTCATAGTCAAACTCTAATGCCTGATTAAATCGCTGGGCGACAGGCTCTAAGGCGTCCCCCGGAATTGACTTCCAGGCTTCTCGGGTGGACCAGCGAATCACGGCGGTTACCTGATTTTCTCGAGCCGGGTCGATCCAGATTTCTTTGGAGACAAAGCCAGAGTATTGGCTCAGGGCCGCCGTCCAGATTTCCGTATCGGCCTGAATAAACCGTTCCCGATGTTCAGGTGCCATTTCAAACGTCAACCACTCAATCACCATGCAAGTCTCCGTTTCTCAGTCCCCCGGCAGTACCTGTACCGTACCGTAAACCTCGAGCTGTCCGGTGGAGAGGCTGAGGGCATCAATCGCCACCTCTGAGCCCAAATCAAATTCAATATCTGGCATTGGGACGGCGGGGGCACCAGGATCAGAGAAATGGACGTTCATCGTTGGCTGGTTGAGCACTAAAACCTGTCCGTCGCGCACCGTCAACCCAGCCTGGAGAACAATGACTCCTTCAGGGGTAGCAATGGTCAGGTGGAGCCGTTCTGCCTCAATTGCGGCTTGGGCTGACTCCACGGGAATGGTGGCATCGGCAAACTGGGCCTGCAGGGGGCTGTGGGCGATCGCCCACAGCTGGGCTAAAAAATCCTGGAGTGCCTGCCGCAGCAGAGATGAGGCCAGGGAGACATTGAGGTCGGCTGCGGCTATGATCACCCTGCCTCGCACGGGAAAGGGCTGGAGCAGCCGCAGAGGTTTACCCCGCACCACCTGCCCGAGGTTGATATAGATTTCGCTGGCCTCCGCCTGCACCTGACTGAGATGGAGTCCCTGATACACGGCCCGCACCGCAGATAGGGTGACGGTAGGCACATAGCCTCGCAAAATTTGGCGATCGCGGCCCCCAAGCTGGAACTCCAGCGCCTCCACCTGATCAAGCTGGCTCTGGAGCCAGAGCCGCACCGCTGGCGGCAGCACCCGGGCAATCAGGCGACTGCCCGGCCCCGACTGCCCAGCCTGCTTCGGGATACCCTCATTCCCCTGCCGGGATGCTGACACAGGCTCTGGATCGTCATTTTCCTTCTGTGCAAACAGTGCCATGATCTTGATTTGAACCCCAAATCTCCATGCCCCAATCAGCTCCGGTAACGGCTCCTCGAAGGACTAAAACAGCTTTGATTGAGCCGAAATGCAGCCTTTCCCATGGGGCAGACCTGCCTTAATCAGGATACGGGATCGGGGCCTCCCAATTAATTTGGCTTGACTACTCCTCAGCCGGATAGTGGTGATAGGTCTGTGGAGGAAAATTTCTTAACCATTCAGTGGGTTTTGATACGAACATTGGTCAACTGTCCCATTTAGGGTATGAATCTATAAACCCTTTGTTCGGGAGCCAAGGTATGAGCTTAATCAGCGAATCGCAAGTAGTTGATCCATCTCAGGCGGGAGAAGACTACCCCCTGAGTGCGGTGCCGGTTTCAGCCCGCAAGCCATTTTGGTCTTTGGCATTGCTGCTGATGGGGTTTGCCCTAACCTCAACGACACTATTTGCCGGGGGACAGCTGGGGCCATCGTTTAACTTTGCTGGCCTGATGGGGATCATTGTTGTTGGCAACATTATTTTGGGTGCCTACTGTGCGACTCTAGGCTTTATTGCCGCTAAGAGCGGTTTGTCGACTGTGCTGATGGCCCGCTTCAGCTTCGGCAATGTCGGCTCTCGCTGGGTCGATTTTATCTTGGGTTTCACCCAGATTGGCTGGTACGCCTTCACCACAGCTGTGATTGTGCAGGTGCTGTTAGAGCTCATGGGAGCCGCCGACAACCGAGTCATTTACTGGGTGCTGGTCTTTTTCTTTAACTATGGCTTTTGTGCGACTGCCTACATCGGCTACCGGGCCATCGACTGGCTCAGCCGTTTGGCCGTGCCCGCCATGCTGGTGCTGGTAGTGATCAGTTTGGCGATCGCGTTTGGCGACTTTGGGGCAGCTGAGATCCCGGCTCCCAGCGGAGAACTGTCCACTGGGGCAGCGTTGGCGGTGGTGATTGGTACGTTCATCTCTGGCGGTACCCAAGCCACCAACTGGAGTCGCTTTGCTAAAACCGGCAAAAGTGCCGTCTTAGGAACCCTGGCGGCGTTTGCCGTTGTCAATGGTATTTTGGTGTTTGCGGGAGCCTTTAGCACCTCGGTCTATGGCACTCCTGATATTATCCAGGCGATGGCAGCCCAGGGAATTCTGGCGGCGGCCCTGCTGCTGCTGGTGCTGAACGTTTGGACAACCCAGGACAACACTATTTATGCCTTCTCCGTGGCGGGATCAAATATGTTCCGCACCACCAAGCGTCACGCCTTTGTGCTCGGTGGGGCAACCTTTGCTCTGGTCCTGACCCTCTCTGGAATCTATGAGCAGTTGCCCAACTACCTAATCTTCTTAGGGACAGTGATTCCCCCGGTAGGCGGCATCATTATGGTGGATTTTTGGGCCTGTCACCGGGGCCAGTTTCCTTCCCTAGACTCCCCGCTCCCGGCCTTCAACTGGGCAGGAGTAATCGCCTATATCGCCGGTTCAGCGATCGCCTACTTCACTGGCAATGCCGGGATTGGCATTGCTCCGGTGAACGGCATCATCAGCGCGGCGGTGCTCTACTACGGATTGTCTCAAGTCATGCCTCAAGGGACACAGCGCCCCAGCGTTTAGACAACCTCTTGCCTAAAACCCTCATATCCCCCTGCTAGTCTAGGATTAGTGGGGGATTTATCCATGAACAGATAAAGTTCGAATCCGATGACTACTGGTGGCGATCGCTTAGATCGAATCGAGGCACTGTTAGAGCAAACGGCTCAGCAGCAAAGAGCTAATGCCGAAGCCATTGATCAAATGCGCGAACGGCAGATCGAGGCGGACGAGAATCTTAGAGCCTCGATTGCCGATGTGGTGCAAACGCCTCTGGCAGCGACTGATGGGAATCACCAGTAAGCTCTTGTGGGCCTTATTTCGTTGACCCACCTACGGCTATCTGAGAACTACTCTATTCGCCCACCAATTCTTGCAGGTGATACTCCCAATGGCCTATGTCGATCGCCAGTAGCCGTCCCAGCCGCAACATTAGCCGCCAGGGGCTCAAATCCTGCTTGTGCTGGGGCAGGGTGAGCAGGGTGGGGATCGTCACCGTTTGTAGATGCTGATAGTACAGCTCCTGGGTGCGGGCCAGGGAAAGCCCTAGCCCCAGCTTGGCATCCAGGGCAATCAGGCGCTCCAGCCAGTCAATATCTTCTGAACTGACGGTGTGATCAGGGGTAATTAGCTGGCTCACCGATCGCCAGATCAGTCCCTCCAGCAGCGGCTTGGCACTGGGGAGGGTGAGGCGGCAGTGGAAATAGCTGGCTTCCGTGGCGATCGCCTCCAGTTCGTCCAAAGCATAGATACCCTGCTGCAACGGCGACTCGCTGGGAGCGCTGGTGGCCCCGTCGAGGGACTGAATCACCTCCATGGCCCGCTGGCTGAGGGTGACATCGGCGGCCACCTGGAGTTCCTGGGGCACGGTTAGTCCGTCCCGGTGGAAGGCCCGCAAAATACCGTAGTTGTCGCGGTACACCTGGCTGTAGAGCTGATCGAGCCGCAGCAGGGTTTCCTGGCTAAGCAGCTGCATGATCCGGTGGCGTTCCTCGGCGAACAGATTTTGCAGACTATAGGTGCGATCGCCAAAGGTGCGGTTCAACGCCAGAATTGTCTGGGCGGCACTGGCCTGCTCCAGGACAGCAAACAGTTCGTCCTTGGCTCGGCTATAGGCCAGCCGCGATCGAAACTGCTGGATGCAGCAGTGGAAGTCCCAGCCCCCCAGGTGGAGTACGGCAAAGGCGAGCTTCAGGCTCTCATGGGTAATGGTGGAGGTGAGTTCGAGCTGGCCCACCGCCAGGGTCATCGGCCCCATCCGCTGGAGCTGATAGTCCTGCTGGAAAACTCGGTAGCAATAGAGCTGCTCGTCCGGCCCGTAGTCGCTAAAGAGAGAGCTCATGGCGTAGTGAGCCGCCACCTGCTCCAGGCTGACCCGAGAAGGAATCACTAGCTGTCGGTAGATCTCCGCGCCGGTTTTGAAGCTATCGACGTTGCTGGGAGCTGCCTCCAGCCGTTGAATAAACTCAGACTCCAGTTCCATACCGCTGGCTTCCCCCGCCAGCTCCAGGGCGCGGGCGGCATAGCGGAGAATCTGGGTGCCCTCTGGCCGGGAAATTTCATCGAAGAACCAGCCGCAGCTGGTGTACATCAGCAGGGTGTGGCGCTGCATTTCAAGCAGCTGTAGGGCTTCCACCCGTTCTGCCTTGGTCAGAGGGCGGCACTGGTGGGCATTGAAGAAGGCTCTGGTGGCCTTGGCGCTGCGATCGCTCCCCGGCACCGGGCTGTAGCGCGAACCAATCACGTCCACATAGGCGTCGCGGGCCTGCCAGGGGTCTTTGAAGAATTTGGCTCCCTCGGCCTCATACACCGGAATCAGCCGATCCCGCAGCCAGTCGAGGGTATCCCGCAGGGGGCGTCGCCACTGCTGCTGCCAGCCGCCGCCGCCGCCACAACCGCAGTCATCCCGCCAGCGCTCGACCCCGTGGGAGCAGCTCCAGGCGGTCACGGGCTTCAGCTCCGCTTCCCAGGTGGGTGGATGGGTCGCCAGGTAGTGGGCGTAGTTGGTCACCTGCCAGCCCCAGCGGGCGAATTCTTCGGTGATGGCGTAGGCCAGGGTCTTTTCGGCTCCGCCTTTGTGGTGGCCGAAGGTTTCCCCATCGGTGGCGACAGAAACTAGCTGATAGGGTCGATGATCCCCGTGGATGGCCTGACCCACCCGTCCGGCAAAGTGCTGGGAGGAGCTAAGCACATCGTTGAAACCCATGTCCCGGGAGATGGGGCCATCGTAGAAGAAAACGTCGAGGTAGCGATCGCGATCCGGGCTGCCGTCAGGGTGCCGCAGGAAGCAGCGATAGGGCCGGTTGGGATCGATCTGGCCGCCCCCCACCTCATGCCATTCGCCGTCATCGGTCATGTCTCGGCAGCGCTGCACCTGGGAAGGGGCGAGAATGGTGAACTTGATGCCCTCATCCACCAGGACTTCCAGGGTGGGGTAGTCGATCGCCGTTTCCGCCAGCCAGATGCCCTCGGGATCGCGGCCAAAGCGACGCTTGAAGTCGGCGATTCCCCAGCGAACCTGGGTACGCTTGTCCCGCAGATTCGCCAGGGGCAGAATGATGTGGTTGTAGACCTGGGCAATGGCGTTGCCATGGCCGCCGAGCCGTTCAGCGCTGAGGCGATCGGCCTCGAGGATCCGCCGGTAGGTTTCGGGATCATGGCGCTCCATCCAGCTCATCAGGGTGGGACCGATGTTAAAGCTGAGGTATTCGAAGGTGTTGACGATGCGGATTACCTCGCCCCGGTCGTTGAGAATGCGGGCGTAGGCATTGGGCCGATAGCACTCGTAGTGGATGCGTTCGTTCCAGTCGTGAAACGGTTCTGCCCCCGGCTGCCGCTCGATTGCATCGAGGTAGGGGTTTTCCCGCGGTGGCTGGTAGAAGTGGCCGTGGACGCAGATAAATACGCCCGTTGCTGATTTCTTGATTGCCGTCGCCGCTTGGGGCTGAAGATCGGTCGAGATGCCTTCGGAAGCCGCCGTTGCGGGTACCTGCAAAGAATCCACCATACGAATTTCAGAGAAAGCTGTAGAGCAGTTAGAGGCAGTTGAGCGATCTGGGTTTCTGAGCGATCGCCTGTAAAAG
>PYEQ01000201.1 GCA_003017785.1 filamentous cyanobacterium CCP5
CTGGTGGTGCCAAGTTTTGAGTCCTCGAAAAACGGTATGGATGCGACCAAAATGCCGCTGATGGCGGAGGCGATCGCCACCCAAGCCCAGCAAGAAAGTGACCTAGCTACCAGCCTGGGTCGAGCCCAGGAGCCAGGTCTGCCGGTGACCACTGTCAGCCGCCTGCACCGGCTAGAGCCAGGAGCCACGGCGGACGAAGTCGAGCTCGTGCTAACGGCCATCTATCGGCAAATTATGGATTGTACTGATGCCCAAATCCCTCAGAATTGGAGGCTGTTAGCCCTCGAATCTGAGGTGCACCAGGGGCGCATGTCCGTACGCCAGTTTATTCGGGCCCTTGTAGCCTCCAATGCCTACTACCAGCGATTCTGTAGCAGCTATCCGGCCCCCAAAGTGGTCGATATCCTCTACCGTCAGCTGTTGGGCCGGGGCGTGGTCTCTGAGCAAGAACGGGAGCAGGGACTCTCTTTGCTCCGGAGCCAGGGGTCTATGGCCTTAGCAGACGCCCTGATCCAGGGCTCTGAATACCAGCGCTACTTTGGGGAGAACGGCGTTCCCTATCGCCGGGGCACCTAGGGCTGAGCGGAGCAGAGGGATAGTCATAACCGCCCTTTCTGCTGTGCCCGCTCACTCTTCGCATTTCATCGCCCGCCGCTGGGGCCAGACAGCTTTAGCGGCGGCGATTTTTGGGTGTTTTCAAACCTGAGGAAATTTATTACAAAATATTTCACGCTTCTTAAGAAGGTCAACCCGATACCGGACAATGAGTCCGGAAGGTGGTTGAGCCTTGGCATGTAGAGCATCCCAGCGACGGTTTAGACGTCCTACGGGTTATCCAGATGCAGAGTCGCCTCATCTCCGATAGTGCCCTCAGAGCTATTAGCCTGAGAGCTAGTTGGAGTAAAGCGCGGGCAGACAGGGCAGCTTCAAGCAGATCTTCGCCAGTGGTTTGAACCTGCTAGCTGCAACTGAAGGCTTTGGCTCAGCTGTTATGCAGATGAATGCCAGTTTCATAAACAATCTGGTCATATTTTTCGGAGGAATCCATCGATGAGTATAGTCACGAAGTCAATCGTGAATGCAGATGCTGAGGCTCGCTACCTCAGTCCTGGCGAGTTAGATCGGATCAAGGGATTTGTCACCTCTGGTGAGCGTCGTCTGCGCATTGCCCAGGTGCTGACCGAATCCCGTGAGCGCATCGTCAAGGAAGCTGGTAACCAGCTCTTCCAGAAGCGCCCCGATGTCGTTTCCCCCGGCGGCAATGCCTACGGTGAAGAAATGACGGCTACCTGCCTGCGGGACATGGACTACTACCTGCGCTTGATCACCTACGGCGTGGTCGCAGGTGATGTCACCCCCATCGAAGAGATTGGTCTGGTGGGCGTGCGTGAGATGTACAACTCTCTGGGTACCCCCATTCCCGCAGTCGCTGAGGCTGTTCGCTGCATGAAGGGCGTAGCTAGCTCTCTGCTCTCTGGCGAAGACGCAGCTGAAGCGGCTTCTTACTTCGACTATGTTGTCGGTGCCATGCAGTAGGCATTGATGCCAATTTTCGTTGATTGAGACTGAGTCAGATTAAGGAAGCACCCAATGCAAGACGCAATTACTTCTGTTATCAATTCTTCCGACGTCCAGGGCAAGTACCTCGACGGCGGCGCTATGGATAAGCTCAAGGCTTATTTCCAGACCGGTGAGTTGCGCGTGCGCGCTGCCACCACCATCAGCGCTAATGCGGCTGATATTGTCAAAGAGGCAGTGGCTAAGTCCCTGCTCTACTCTGACATCACCCGCCCCGGCGGCAACATGTACACCACCCGTCGCTATGCGGCCTGCATCCGCGACCTCGACTACTATCTTCGTTATGCCACCTATGCGATGTTGGCTGGCGATCCTTCTATCCTCGACGAGCGCGTGCTCAATGGCTTGAAGGAAACCTATAACTCCCTAGGAGTGCCCATCGGTGCAACCGTGAGCGCTATCCAGGCTATGAAGGAAGTGACCGCTGCTCTAGTGGGCGCTGACGCAGGCAAGGAAATGGGTGTCTATTTCGACTACATCAGCTCTGGCATCAGCTAGACGTCAGTTGAACAAGGTGTAGGTTGATTACATGAGCCGGAGTCTGGTGTGAGTGTTAAGGGCAGTCGAATGGGCGTTTGGCTTTTCGATGTTCTTGGCATTGACCTCGGACTCCGGTTTCCCATTACGGCGACGACCTGATCTGGGTTTGGCCGCATCACTCTATTTTCGGGTTGATTAAGCCATCTTTAGGAGACTACTTTATGCGCATGTTTAAGGTGACGGCTTGTGTGCCAAGCCAAACGCGGATTCGCACCCAGCGAGAGCTACAGAATACGTTCTTCACCAAGCTGGTGCCCTACGACAACTGGTTTCGTGAGCAGCAGCGGATTCAAAAAATGGGCGGCAAGATCGTCAAGGTGGAACTGGCCACCGGCAAGCCCGGCGCTGATGTGGGCCTGCTGTAAAGCAGTTAAACGTATGGCTGTAGTGGGAGCAACCGATCGCGGGGCTCCCCATTTTTTTGGAGATTTTAGGATAAAAGCGATCGCCCTTCAGCCAGCCTCGATATACTAAGTCCGTCCAGCCAGCTAGTCCGCTTAGTACTTGACTGGCGGTCGCTGGGTTGACTCAGCACATTATTTTGGTAACGGCGCTTGAACCTAGCCCGATGGATTCCGTTTATCGACCCCGGTGTCAATGACTGGGCTGCAGAAGCTCGATGGCTACGCTGGTTGACCCTGGTTTGGCTGGGGCTAGGACTGCTAGTCTTGTTCTCTGCTTCCTATCCGGTGGCGATCGCTGAGCAAGGGAATGGGCTTCACTATGTGATGATTCAGCTGCTCTGGGTGTGCCTGGGGTTCTGTGGGTTTAACTGGATTGTTAGAACCCCTTTGGACCGGCTGCTGAAGCTCTCCGGGACGCTAGTGCTAATCCTGCTGGGGCTAATTGGGCTTACCCTGATTCCAGCCCTGGGGGTAACGGTCAACGGCGCTACTCGCTGGCTATCCCTAGGCCCGTTTTTGCTGCAGCCGTCAGAGCTGATGAAGCCCTGTTTGGTGCTCCAGGGGGCACGGCTGTTTGGCCGCTGGCATCAGCTGCCCTGGACTACCCGGCTATCCTGGCTGGGAATTTTTATCGTGATCTTGATGGCAGTGCTGATTCAGCCCAACCTCAGCACAGCAGCCATCATTGGGCTGACCCTCTGGCTGATTGCTCTAGCGGCAGGGATTCCCTGGATGTATCTGATCTTGACGGCTCTCAGTGGTGCCGGAGCGGCAACCTTGAGCGTTAGCCTGAATCCCTACCAGCGCGATCGCATTGTCTCTTTTTTGAGCCCCTGGGCCGATCCCAGCACGGATGGCTATCAGCTGATTCAAAGCCTGCTAGCCATTGGCTCAGGTCAGCTGTGGGGCCTGGGATACGGCATGTCTCAGCAGAAACTCATGTATTTACCGATCCAGTACACCGACTTTATTTTTGCCGTCTATGCCGAGGAATTTGGCTTCGTTGGCTCCCTAGTCTTGCTGATTTTGCTGGCGGTCTACGGCACGCTGGCACTCCTGGTGGCCCTGCGGGCCACCCAGCCCCTGCACCGGCTGGTGGCGGTCGGTGCCATGGTGCTGCTGGTGGGTCAGTCTTTGCTCAACATTGGTGTCGCTACCGGAGCACTGCCCACTACGGGGTTGCCGTTTCCGATGATGAGCTACGGGGGCAGCTCCATGCTGGCCAGCCTGGCTACCGCCGGACTGCTGGTGCGGGCCGCCCGAGAAATCAATGGTGCGGACGTCGTCCAGCTACCGTTACGCCGCCGCAGCTGGCGAGTTTTCCTGGGCCACCAGCTATAGCCACTTGAATTGATACCTGAGGATTACCGCTCCTATGCAGTCTTCTGGCAGTTCGAACCTAGCCGCTACCCATGACCGCTGAGCCCAGCCCCCGGCCCGTTTCCACAACGGAACATATTCTGCCCCTCGATAGCGGCCCGCTGCCCTATCGGGCCACCGCTGGCTGGCAGCGCCTGGCGGAGCGCGATCGCCCGGTGGCCGATATGTTTTATGTGGCCTACATGGCTGAGGTCAAAGCAGGGCGATCGCTGACGTTTATTTTCAATGGCGGGCCGGGGGCGGCTTCGGCCTATCTCCACATGGGGGCTCTGGGGCCGAAACGAATTCAGTTTGGTCCCCAGGGCCGTCTGCCGCCATCGCCGGTTGAGCTGGTAGATAACCTGGAGAGCTGGCTCAGCTTTACCGATTTAGTGTTTGTGGACCCGATCGGCACTGGCTTTAGCCGGAGTCTACCGGTGGACGAACCACATGCCCCAGGCAGCGGCACGGATGGGGCTACTTCCCGAACCTCTCCCCAGTCCACCTCAGGGAAGCCCGCCGATCCGCCCAAGGAAAGTCAGTTTTGGGAAGTCGAGCGGGATCTCAATGCCCTGGGGGAGTTTATCCAGCGATTTCTGTCCGCCCACGGTCGCTGGCTGTCGCCAATTTTCATTGCTGGAGAGAGCTATGGTGGCTTTCGGGCTGCCCGACTAGCCCGCAGTCTCCAGCAGGATTTTGGCATTGGCCTATCTGGGACCATCTTGATTTCCCCTGCCCTGGAATTTAGTCTGCTGGCCGGCAGTGACTATAACCTCCTGCCCTGGGCAACGGTACTACCCTCTATGGCGGCGGCGGCGGCCCACCATGGACAGGCTGCCTGGGTCCATGGGGCCGGTGACTATGGGGGACAAATGGCCGCGGCCGAAGCCTTTACCTATGGCCAGCTCATGCCTACCCTGGCCCTGGGTAAGGCGGGATCAGCCGCCGCTCGACAGGCTATGTTCCAAGGCCTAGCCGATTTGACCGGCCTTCCCTATGCTCTGGTGGAACGCCACGGAGGACGGCTCAGTGCCAGCCTGTTAGCCCGTGAGCTGCTGCGCGATCGCCAGCAAATTGTCGGACTCTACGATGCCACCCTGACCGCAGTGGATCCCTTTCCCGATCGCGATCCCTACCAGGGCAGCGATCCGACCTTAGATGGCATCGGTCGGCTGTTCGCCGGAGCCATTAATAGCCACCTGCGCACAGCCCTAGGCGTGGAAACCGATTTGATTTACGAACTGCTGAATTTTGAGACCTTCAAAGCCTGGGAATTTAAGCTGGATCACGAATTCAAACAGGGCTATCTAGGGTCCATGGACGATCTGCGTATCGGCATGACCCTTAACCCCCACATGGGGGTTTACATCACCCACGGCTGGTTTGATCTGGTCACCCCCTATTTCGCTTCTAACTATCTGGTTGAACAGCTCAGACTACCGGAAAATATTCGCGCTAACCTGACCCTGAAGCATTTTGCTGGGGGCCATATGTTTTACACCTGGGATAGCTCCCGGCAAGAGTGGTTTGGGGAAATGCGGGCACTGTATCAGTCCTGAGTGGATTGACCAGTGGTAAAAATCCCATTATTCCAGGATCGAGATGCTTCACCCTGGGGTAGAGTCTTTACAATTGGATTCGATCAGTTCTTCTTTTCGATCAGACAGATGTTAGTCACCGCTCCTTACAGAATTGGCTACAAACGATGGGCATAAAGCAAGGGAGTAAGTACTATCCGCTATTTGAGCGTCTGCAACAGTGCCAGCAGGAAGAGACAGCCCTTACCTTTGCTGAAATTGAAGCCCTCATCGGTCGTGCTCTACCGGCCTCAGCCCTGAATAAAAAGAACTGGTGGAGCAACCGGGACAGCGCCACCGCCCTCCAGGCAGGGGCCTGGGTCTCAGCGGGATTCCACGTTGAGCAGGTGGATTTGGCCCAGCGGGTTGTCACCTTTCGCCGGTTTAGCGCCGAGTACAACATTCAGCGCAAAGACGGCACAATCCTCTGGAAAGAAGATGCCATCCGAGCCCTGCGCAAACACATGGGCCTGACCCAAGCGGATTTTGCCCAGGAACTGGGGGTACGGCGGCAGACCATCAGCGAATGGGAAAACGGCGTTTATGACCCCGATCGTTCCACGACCAAATTTTTAGAACTGGTGGCCAAGCAGGCCAACTTCCACGACCCAGAAGAAACCAGCTAACCTCAGTTCGGGATGCACAATTCCAGCAAAATTTTTGGCGCAGAGACGGTCCTAGCGTGGGTCTTGTCCCTAGTCCCACGGACTTAAATGGCGCTATTTGGTCAACTTCCCTGGGTCGCAATGGGTTTGACCCACGCTACCTTCCATCAAGTGTCTTAGCCCGAACACAGGTCAGCTAGTTATTTCTTGACTCATGTCCGCTCAATGGGCATAATGGTGTGAGCGAATGAGCTAGAGGCATGGCCCTCCTTCGCCTGGGTTCAAACCTTAGGCTGTGGCCGTGGCTTATTCCCCTCGCTATGGGTCTATTGAGGGGCGAGGGGATATAGATTTTCACCATTTGAATACCCAAGAGGAACTCTATGGTTCAATCCACCGAGGAGATCAGTGTCTCCACGACGTTTAAGCTGCCTTCCTATCAGGCAGACCGCCTATGCCACATTCTGCTAGGGGACTACGCCGCCGTAATTGCAGCCATCAACCACATGGCCGTGCTGGGATATTGCGATCGCATCAGCTGGCTCAATCCAGTCCCCACCGGTAGAAACGGAGAATACATCAGCGTTATGAACCGTCGATTGCCTCAGCCCCAGCCTGACGATTAGCTCGATAGGGCCGCTACGCCAGCGGAGTTTAAGACTTCTCGGACGTCGGTGACCGCCCCCTGCACCGCCGCTGCCGCCACCATTGCCGGACTCATCAGCAGCGTACGCCCAGAGGCCGATCCTTGACGGCCTTTGAAATTACGATTGGAGGAAGAAGCGCTGATTTGATTGCCCTTCAGCTTGTCTGGGTTCATGGCCAGACACATGGAGCAGCCAGCCTCTCGCCATTCAAAACCAGCAGCCTCAAACAGCCGATCTAGCCCCTCGGCTTCGGCCTGCTGCTTCACCTGCTCTGATCCGGGCACCACAAATGCTTTTACCCCCGGTGCTACGTGGTGCCCTTCGACGACCCGAGCGGCTTCTCGCAGATCGCTAAGGCGGCCATTGGTGCAGCTGCCAATAAAGCAAACATCGACCTTTGTGCCTTTAATCGGGTGCCCCGGCGTCAGAGCCATGTAGCGATAGGCTTCTTCCGTCAGAGCTCGCTCACTATCGGGGACCTCTTCGAGGGTTGGTACGGCTTCGTCAATGCCAATGCCCTGACCGGGGGTAATCCCCCAGGTCACCGTTGGCGAAATATCGGCGGCATCAATCACAACCACGTCATCATACTGGGCGTCAGGACCGCTGCGGATGCTATTCCACCAGGCGACGGCAGCTTCCCAGTCGGCGCTGGGGGCAAACTGCCGACCCTTGAGATAGTCATAGGTGACCTGGTCGGGGTTAACGTAGCCGCAGCGGGCACCCCCTTCAATGGACATGTTGCAGATGGTCATCCGCTCCTCCATCGACATCGCCTCGATGGTAGAACCGGCATATTCGTAGGCGTAGCCGACGCCCCCTTTGACCCCCAGCTGACGAATGATGTGCAGAATCACGTCTTTGGCATAGACGCCGGGGCGCAAGCCGCCGTTGACTTCGATGCGGCGGACCTTGAGCTTAGCTAGGGAGAGGGTTTGGGAGGCTAATACGTCCCGCACCTGGCTGGTGCCAATGCCAAAGGCGATCGCCCCAAAAGCTCCATGGGTAGAGGTGTGACTGTCTCCACAGGCGATGGTCATACCCGGCTGGGTCAGGCCCATTTCCGGCGCAATCACGTGGACGATGCCC
>PYEQ01000202.1 GCA_003017785.1 filamentous cyanobacterium CCP5
CCTGTATAGTCTTTATCGATGAGCTAGATGCGATTGGTAAGTCTCGCAGCAGCAATGGCTTTTACGGCGGCAATGACGAACGGGAGCAAACCCTGAATCAGCTGCTCTCGGAAATGGATGGTTTTGCCGCCGAGGATGCCACGGTGATTGTGCTGGCGGCTACCAACCGTCCCGAAATTCTCGACCCGGCTCTCTTGCGTCCGGGGCGGTTTGACCGACAAGTGCTCGTTGATCGCCCCGCTCTAGCCGGTCGTGAGGCGATTCTCAAGATTCACGTTCAGACAGTGAAGCTGGGAGACGATGTGGATTTGCGGGCGATCGCCACCCGCACCCCTGGATTCGCGGGGGCAGACCTGGCCAACTTGGTCAACGAAGCCGCCCTGCTGGCGGCCCGTAATGGTCGAAAAGCCGTCGCTCAAGCTGACTTTGCGGAAGCGATCGAGCGGGTGGTCGCCGGATTAGAAAAGAAAAGCCGGGTGCTCAACGACAAGGAAAAGAAAATCGTCGCTTACCACGAAGTCGGTCACGCTCTGGTAGGGTCGCTGATGCCGGGGGGCGGCAAAGTCGAGAAGATTTCCATTGTTTCGCGGGGTATGGCGGCCCTGGGCTACACCCTGCAGATGCCCACGGAAGATCGCTTCTTGATGGATGAAGCGGAACTACGGGGACAAATTGCCACCCTGCTGGGGGGGCGATCGGCGGAAGAAATTGTCTTCAACAGCATCACCACCGGAGCCACCAACGATTTACAGCGGGCAACGGATCTGGCCGAACAAATGGTCACCACCTTCGGCATGAGTAAAGTGCTGGGACCCCTGGCCTACCAGCAGGGGGCCCGACCGATGTTTCTCGATCAGGGCATGCCCAATGCCCGCCGATCCATGAGCGAAGAAACCGCTCAATCGATTGATCGCGAAGTCAAGGAAATTGTCGAAACCGCCCATCAGCAGGCCTTAGAGGCTATCAAGCAAAACCGCGACCTGATGGAAACCATTACCCTACAGCTGCTAGAAACCGAAGCGATCGAAGGAGAAACCCTTCATCAGCTACTCGATCAGGTTCAGGCGGCAGCCGTTACTGTTTAATCAAGCATTTAGGAGTGGCCTGATGAATCAGGATTTCGTCGGTAAGGATCTGAAGGGAAAAGACTTCAGCGAGCACTGTTTGGATGACGTCAATTTCAGGAATGCTGACCTGAGGGATGCCAACTTAAACAAAGCCAGCCTGATTAATGCCGACTTAAGCGATGCTAATTTAGCGGGAGCCAATCTAAGTCAGGCAATATTAAATCGGGCCAACCTCAGCAATGCAAATTTGGTAGGGGCCATCCTGATTGAGGCCGTACTGGATGAAGTCAATTTGTGCAATGCAGACATGACGGAGGCCAAGTTAAGCTCCGCTCGGTTTGGCCATCAGTCGGACCTGTGCGGCGCTAAATTTCAAGGAGCCGATTTAACCGGAGCCCGATTCAACTCTGTCAACTTGGCCAGTAGTAATTTTCGTCGATCTATTCTAATCGGCTCAGAAATAAACAATTCAAATTTAGATGACGCCAATTTAGCCCACGCTAATCTACGGCGGGCCAGGCTGACCAGCCTCACCATGCGCGGAGCAAATCTGTTTGGGGTTGATTTGAGTCAAGCAATCCTAAAAAATGTTGATTTTCGAGACGCTAATCTCGGCGGATTAAAAATAGACAGGACAGAATTTTCCAGTATCTCAGGTATTTCCAGGGAAATGGAGAAAGAGTTTAGAAAACAGACCCAGCAAACCAGCTGAGTTCGTATTAGTGCAACAAATATTGGAGGCTCACATGGCTACGTTAACCAAAGGTACCCTCGTCACGATTATTGGCGAAGCGGTTTTGCAGGAGCGCTTAATTCACTTATTTACCCAGCTCAAGGTGTCGGGCTACACGCTGATTCCCGCCAGGGGAGCCGGTAGTCATGGCAAACGCATGGGCGATATTGCGGGCTACAACACCAACATCGAAATCAAGACCATCGTTTCTGCCACCATTTCTGATCAAATCATGGAAGCCCTGAAGCCGTTTCAGGCGACCCATGCGCTGATCGCCTTTCGGCAAGAAGTCGAAGGATCGTTTGATTAGAAATCAACGCCCTAGGCGGCTGCCCCCAGGTAATCTCCTGGGGATTTTTCACCTATCGAGTCTTTGTGTTGGGCTGTCGTGCGATGGGCGACTGAAGAGGGCAGTGTTTACCCAGACGGCTAATTAGTTTGCGGAGCCGTGTCCGCCTCAGACAGTTTGCGATTGGCCTCAGCAAGATCGTAGGCCAGTTGATCGGCCCGTGACCTGAAGTGGGCAATTTTTCTCATGCGCTGAATCATAGTTGGGAGCGAAATTAAGAAACCAAACAGCACTCCCAACGCAAAGGTGACGAGTAAGACTAGCGCCATCGATGCCTGAGTTTGCCATCCCAAAAACTGTACGAACACAGGGGTCGCGTTTTGCAGAGCAAAGACACCAGCGACGATCGCGATCAGCAGGGCAAGCACCGCAAATAATTTCATGTTTTTCTCCTTTTGCAGGATTCCAATCTAGATACTTTTAATTTTAGATCTTGAATTTCTGAATCAATTGCCATTCACAAATCATCAAACAGCGATCGGCTAGAGCCACCTCCATGCCATTGCCTCGATGCAAGTTTATGTCATGGTCAAACAAATCAAACTGAAAATCAAACCAGCGGCTGTCAGAATCATCGTAAAACCACAGCTCTATTAGTTGTTGGCTGCTTCTCTCTGATGAGAACGACAATTCCCCAGCGCGATCGCTGGCTTGTGCTGAAGTCTATAGCTGGGCTCACACCGATGAAACCCGCTATCAGCGATGAATTTTATCAACGACAAATTTGGGTTTTTAAATCCTATTACAAGTCCTTAAGGAGTCTTTGACTATGACATTTACCCTTGATTCAGCCCGCTCTATTTTTCCGGATACTCAAGTGGCCGATGCGGTGCCAGCGGTTGTGCAAGCCTTCAACCAGCTCAGTGCCGAAGACCAGCTAGCCCTACTGTGGTTTGCCTATACCGAGATGGGCACTACCATCACCCCAGCGGCCATGCAGGTAGTCAATATGGTGTTTGCAGAAAACACTCTGACTCAAATCAAACAGATGTCAGCTTTAGAGCAAACCCAGGTAATGTGCGATCTGGTTAACCACATGGATACGCCGATTTGCCGCACTTACTCTAACTTCGGCACAAATATCAAGCTGGGTTTCTGGTACCAGCTCAGCGAATGGATGCAGCAGGGCATCGTAGCACCCATTCCCAAAGGATACCAGCTATCCCCAGAAGCCTCTGAGGTGCTGCAGGCCCTGCGGCAGCTAGAGGGGGGACAGCAGCTCACCGTACTCCAGGACATTGTGATCAACATGGGGTTTGCGACAGCCACGATGACTCCCACCGTCAAAGACCCCATAACGCCTCCCGCAGCGGCACCACGTGCCAACGTGGCGATTCAGGGCATTGATAACCAGACAGTGCTCAGCTACATGGACAACATGAACGCCTTTGACTTCGAGGCGGCCGTGGCTCTATTTGCAGCAGAGGGTGCCCTCAAACCCCCATTTCAGGAGCCGATTGTGGGGCGCGACCAGATTCTCGCCTACATGCGAGCGGAATGCTACGGACTCAATCTGCTGCCAGAGCAAGGGGTTTCTGAGCCCGCAGACGGAGGATTTACTCAAATTAAAGTTACGGGAAAAGTGCAAACGCCTTGGTTCGGCGATCGCGTCGGCATCAACCTGGCGTGGCGATTTTTGCTGAACCCGGAAAGCCAAATTTTCTTTGTCGGCATTGACGTGCTGGCTTCGGCTAAAGAACTGATGAATCTGGGTCTGGTTCGATAGCAGGTTAATTAAACCCATCAAAAGATCTTTGAAAGATAAATAGAGAGGCCTAATTAAATGTGAATAGCGCGCTCCGGCCAGAGGGAGGTTTGCACCATCGCCCGGTGGACCTGAAACTAAGACCAAAACCCACCAGAAAACAGCTCTTTGACAAGCCCATATATCGCCAACAAAAACAGCGAATTTTCATCTATCTTTCAGCTGATTTTCTGGTATTTCATCCTCTCAGATAGAGCTTGCTTTTTTGCCTTTGATAAGCCCAGTTGTCCCAAATCCTAATAAGACTTTCTGCGAACATTGGACGCTGGTAGCCTATATTGCTTAAAAAATCATCTGTAAATTTTGCTATAATTAATGCATTAAAAACCATCTAAAAACATCGGAGAATGCCATGGATGACGCTAGTTCTCAAGCAAAAAATCTCAATATTAAACAGCCGCATCATAGTGATGGCAGCGAATTAGTACCTGCTGAGGTACAGGCGAATGAACGCCATGGTGAACGTGAAGAAGGCGATGCTACTCAAGCATCAGCCATACCGGGTTCTACGTTAGACGATGAGGGGTTAATTAATAACTTTGCAGTAGAGCCAAAGGTTTACCCGTCAGAATACCCCTCTCCTCGCCAACAACGGCAATACATTTACTGGGGTATAGCAGCAGTCTTGCTGGTGTCCTTCCTGGTGGCTATTTCTACCTTTGTTAGTTAGGATCGAACGCCCTTAAGATTTGCTTTAAAAATTAGCTTTAAGGGTGTCTGTGTTAACTTTATGACTGAAGAAGAAGGCGGTCGGGCTGCGGCAGCCTATGGGGCGAACTTACGTCCCGGCGGAGACTGGGGGGCGGTGAAGACCTTCTACGACAGCGGCGAGAATTGGTTGGATACCATGCAGCACATTGCCCGAGAAGGACCTTGCTGGGTGATCTGTAGCGGCGTTGCTTTAACCAACAGTGATATCTCCGCTGACTTCCCCAACAAAGAGGCCCTGTATCCCGCCGCTGAGGAATGGATCAATCCCGGAGACTCGATGGTGGTTGCACCAAGGGAGAAAATTGTGGCTGGCCCTATAACGGCGTTTGGCAGGTTTGAAAACCCATTGGCCAGCTATGGTTTGGCGATCGCGTCGGCATCAACCCGGCGTGGCGATTCTTACTGAACCCGGAAGGCCAGATTTTCTTTGTCGGCGTTGACGTATTGGCATCAGCCAAAGAACTATTGAGCCTGGGCCTTGTTCCATAAACAGCTGATCAAAAATAACCATCGATAGTCAGGGCAATTTTCTGGCAAAGTGCTGAAACCATTTGATTATGCCAACCCGCTGCTGTTGTGATCCACATCAGCGGCTTTCAGTACATTAAACACATTTATACCCACTTAACCATCACCTACCCAGTCAGGCGCTTCCGGCATTATTAACCCTACTGCCATCCCTCCCTGGAGCCCTGAGATGAAGCCACCCACGTCAACTCGCCACCGAGACACTGCCTGGCTAATCAACTATCTGCTGACCGCAGCAGCGCTGATCGCGTTGGGCTTCTTCACCCTGGCCAATGGCAACTCTACCGTCACTGCCCAGCCATACACCGTTCAGCTCGCCCAGGAATAGGCCGCCGTTGGGGTCATTCCATAGTCCCCCTCTACCCTGACCATCGGCTCCTACACCCAGCTCTGCAAATTCCCTAGGGCCTGAGGATAAATCTCATCCGGCACCCACCAAAGGTTGCTGTACACCCGGTCCTGGTAAGACTGCACTTCCTCAACGACTGTGCACTGCGCCTCACCTTACCCACGGCTTCCGGGACTACCCGCCCCAACCGCAGAATCGCTTCAGTGACCTGCACCGCCACTTCTGACAGCATGGCTCGGATCTGGTCATAAACATTAGCGAACCGATCAAAGGAAATCGCCATAGGGGTTAACAGTTCTCAGCTCAGCTAGCTCCAACGATCCAGATCCCATCGTAGGCCGCTCAACTTCCCCCAAGGGCCCGGAATTGGCCTAAATAGCCTCTAGGGGTGATGCGATCAAATCGAGGATCCGCCAGGATTAAGACAGCTAAAATCCGTCAGCGATCGCATCCCATCGACTGATATAGCAGCCAACGGGTTGGTTAGGATAAGTCTCAAACTTAACGTTCAAACGTTTGAACGTTCTCAGCCGCTTAAAATGTCCTGACTGACCCGAAGATGGCTATATTGTGGGCGAAATACAGTACAATTGCACCATATGGCCGCGCAACCTTACGGTGGTCATCGCAGTCTGTGGCTGTAGCCTCTTGCCGTCGCCCGTCACCCTCGAACAGGAGCAAACCCCATGGAAACCCTACAGGTCATGCAGGTGGTCACTTTCCCCGGCTGGGTAGTGGGCGTCACCCGCCACCCAGCGGGCTATCGCTGCTGGGTCATCACCCCTGAGCAGGTGGTGCTCAACGACGGCGAAATGTATCAAGACGAAGACAATGCGATCGCCGCTGGGCGCATCCTGGTCAAACTCTCCCTGGAGTCCGCTAACGACCAGGGAGAACGGCGCCAAACCGATTTTTAGCTGCGGCTACAGCTGCCGAACCCCCTGCTATGGCGATCGCCCGTCGGGTAGATGCTTAGGTCTAGGCGTTTTAACCATTGCTTGGGTTTTAACCTGCCAGAGCCGCCTATTAGTTCCCGGGCGGAGTCGGTGTTGACACGCCTAAATCAGGCTATTGTTGTCCTTGCAACCGCGACGGCAGCCGTTTATGGCCGCTCTGGATGAACCCAATGTCTAAGCTGGGATGGTCGGAAACGCCAAGCTGAAATACCAGTCACGGTCAAAGCGCCCCTCAAACCCCAGCAGATCGACATAGAAGCGTCGCGTTTCGGCTAAACGGATAGAGCAAATATTAGGCATTAATCGGGAAGTCGCCATTTGCAAAGGTCTTCCCCGCTTGCAGCAACAGCTCAACTTTGCCTTAATACCGAGCCTAACATCGAGCTAGATGTCCAGCTTTGGGGATGGAGTTCGATGTAGATTCCCAAAAAATTCGTGGCTAACGTCCAAGCACTGCTTAGACTACTGCTTAGACGGATGTCTCTCGGTGACGACCATGCAGGATTTTGAAACCGCGCCGCCGCCCCAGGGTAGCAATGTCTGGAAATGGGTGGCGATCGGCTGCGGCGGGTGCCTAGGACTATCGCTGTTGCTGATCGTGGTCCTCAGTATCTTCATCAGTCGCACCCTCAACCTGTCGATGGAGCCAGATCAGGTGGAGTCCGAAGCCGAGGCCCTGTTTGACTACGACATTCCTGGCGGCTCCGAAGGGATTCTGACCATGAATATTTTTGGGATTGAGCTGATCCAGGTGACCGATACCCAGAAGCCGCCGCAGGTGCTGCTGACCATGGGCCAGATTCCCCGATACCTGCAGGTAGATGCCGCCCAAGAAGCCTTCATTGAAGGGATTCAAGAGGGCATCGCTGAAGAAGAAGGCTATCAGCTCAGGGATGTTCAAACGGAATCCGCAACCCTTTGCGGCCAGTCTGTGGAGAGAATCGTTGAAACTGGCGAACTCAACCGCCAGGGAGAGGCGATCGCCGCCATCAGCTATCTAAGCAGCGTCAGGGTTGAAGGCCGCGATCGCTTCGTGTGGATTGTAGCCAACGGGCCCGAGGCGGAGAGCCTGGCCCAATCGGTATTTGACTCCCTCGAATGTCCCTAGCTGGAGGGTTCCAGGATGAGAGCTCCCTTTAAACCAAGAAAACCTGCGATCGCAGGTTTGTAGTGCCTAGACTGCATGCCGCCATGGGGGCAAAGGTGCTGCCGGAGCCATTGCCAGACGGGAACGGCCAAGCCCCTGTCCTGCCAGCCGTGGGTCTGCTACGGCTAGTTTGCTTCGCTGCCCCGACGCTTCAGGGCGGCAATCATTTGCTGCTTAACGGCCT
>PYEQ01000203.1 GCA_003017785.1 filamentous cyanobacterium CCP5
GCCCATGGGCATCCTTAGCAAGCCGGATCAGCCATCGGCCTGCCGCGCGTGCAAAATCATTTAGCTGTTTCATAGAAAGCTTGTCCGTAGCAAATGCAGTGCAGGTAGCAGGCAATGGGATGATCAGGAATTCTTGCGGCTAATTCCATAGCGGCCTAGACCGAGAAATCCGACTCCAAACACAATCAGCCGACCGGCACTCGACAAAATCGACTTAGAGATGGATGTTCGAGTATTTTGAGTCAGTGCCTCGGCCTGGGTATCGATTTGTAGGGAAGCATCTTGCAACTGCTCAAGGGTAATTTCTTCCGGCAAGTCAGGGCTTGAGCGAGCAGCTTCCACCTGGGTCTGGAGTTGCTGGGCCTGGTCACCAATGTTCGTTAAGGCCTGCCCTTGAGCCACGAGATTATCCCGAACGACTAACACACAGGATAGAGGGAAGAAAATGCCTGCTATCAAACACCCCATGGCGAGATAGCGCCCGAGCATGCCGCTGCCCGGGAGAGCGTACAAAACCAGGGCTGCCCCCAGAAAGAGGATGATGGCGCGATCGCTCAGCTGCTGCATGAACCCGAAGCGCCACTCTAAGGCCATGGGAGCGGGCGGTATAGCTAGCACGAGCATGTCTATGAAAAAGCCGACAATGCAGACAATGCCGACGACGAGGAAAACCTTTTTGACGCCAAGGGGCTGGGTTACAGCCGCTGGGGTAGTAGAAGCAGTAGTCATAGTGCAGGTATCCGGAACTACGAAGGACTAAACGTACAGCACAGAGTCTTTCTAAGCTTTCGTGACTGGCGGGATAAAACAGGAAAGATTTTCTATCTATGCTGGAACTATACAGACGCTTTAAACACACAAGGCGCCGCTTATCATAGATTCATGCGTAGACTTAACTTAGGAAAACTAGGTAGATTACGCTCATGACAGCCAATAGAGAGACTTATAAAGCCGAGAGCAGAACAAGCTTGAGGAGCGCCTCCCGACCTGTACAGCACTCAAAACGTAATCTTTCCACAGCTATGACTTAAGCTTCTCTCTTCGTTCTGGAAGAGAGGCTTAGTTCGACTTGCTCAATCCTTTTTTTACAGGAAGGATTAAAAATATAGCTTAATTTTAATAGGATAGGCAGAATTTCAAAAGCGAGGTGAATTCAATATAAATTATGTAAAACCCCAAGGAAGCTGATTATATACAGGCTTCTTTTTGTTCATCCAAAATCTCTTCATCAATCAAATCAAGCAGCCTATCTGGCTGTTTGGATGAGACTTTCCTGATGAATAAAAACTCTGATTTCTTAATTTTATCAAAGTCTTTTTCGCTGAACTTACTGCGGATCTTGGTAATGTGTAGCGGCGCTAACTGACCTAGTCGTTCAACCTTTTGGATAAAGCCTTCAGTCTGTTTAGAAAACTGAGAATTGGCCACGATAGTATGGAACAAAACTTCATCTGGCGCATGGGACAAACTAAAGAATCGTAGTAGACTCTTATTTGTCTCGACTAGCTGCACAGCATAGCTAGCGCATTCAGGAGTCAAAGCCCACCACTGACTACCCACCGCCATGGTAAACCCTTTGAGGGTTCTTTCAGGTAATACAGAATTGGCAGCCCTGCAAATTAGTTTTCTTAGCTTCTCATCCAAATGGTGAGGCAGTAATGTAATCGGCTCGTGCATCCAGTATTCTCGTATCCTTCTATTGCCAGGACCAATATGATGCGGTTCACAATAACGAATAAATTGCTTATTCAGGTTAGAGGTTAAAGTTTTATAGATAAAGCTAGGTGACTTGATTGGATAATCTTGGCCGGACAAGAGTACCAAATGCGAGAACACCTCGCCTGAATTTAAGGCAGCTTTGATTAGATTTATGGTGGCCTTGACCATAGAAAGACCGCCCCAGTAAACAGCTTCTCTTTCTTTAATTAAGGACGCTGAGGGAGGTAGATCTAAAAATTCAAAGCTCTTAATATCTGACTTTTTGTCCACATGAACAAATATTCTGGCGCGATAGTCAATGGCATTGACTAAACGGGCCAGGTGAGTCGGATCTGCATGAGCCAATATGAGATAGGCGATTTTCATGTTGTTCATAATTCACTTTATAAGCATTTATCTGTAGCTAATTGGATAAAATTTGCTGCTACCCCGGCCTATTATTCTATTTGCCAATTACGGTTTCCAAAGCCTGCTCAAATTCGGTTTCATCTATGTGGCTTTGATGGGGTAACTTCTCATCGGCTTTACTAACCATGTAGCAATAATCTAAATCAACCGCATGGGAAAGTGCATAAAAATAAGGATGAGCAAAATTATCGGGCACTAACTCAAGCACTTTAGTGCCTGGTTGGCAAAAAATTAAATTAGTCAGTCCACCGCCATGAGGACCGACGACTATTGAGGCTTCAGCAAAATCTTTAGGTTGATTAATATGTTTTGCAGGGTCATAAATTTCAAAATCATATTTCGCCAGAATCGCCATGATAGCCTTCTCATTCATGAGATTGCGCTTATACCCTGTTCGGGACACATAAATTCTACGTTTTGCCTGAGGTATCGAGCCTAATAATCGTTCTTTGAAAAATTCTGGCAACCATTTTGGATAGCTTTTTCGAATACCAGGAAAAGAGGGCGCCAGTAGAGTCTCGGCAATTACCAGATCGAAATTATCTTTCACAAATAAACACTTTTCGACAGGAATGTTTAAATGCTCAAATAGTTTGTTTGCATTTTTTGAAACCGGTTCTGGGCAAATTATGTGATCCACATCAGATAATCTAAAGCCTGACTGCCTAAAGATTTCTAGTCGACTGAGCCCTTCAATTAGAAAATGGAAATAACTACCGACAGCAAAATCAGTGTGCAACAACAGGGAAGTGCCGCTAAGTCGTGAATGAATTGGTAAAAATCGACCAGCAAGCTGCCACAATGACCCTGGAACTTCCTTCATTGCCTGAACGTGATTTCGATACCAAGAGTGATCAGGTAGTAGGTAGCCCTCCGGACTAAATATTCGGCCTGTCCCTCCAAAAATGAGAGCATCATGTACCTTTAAGACTCCAGTCTCGGGGATATTTTGCGTAATTTCTCTCCTTAAGTCGACAGGAGAATATTTACTCAAACACTTAGGCGGCTGAATGTTATTGAGCACTTCTGAGTGGGCTTGGTACCATTCGGCGTCAAACTTAGCGGCATATTCCCTACTTTTCATCCACTTCGGTGATTCGGCGTATAACAGTGAGCTGAATATGCTTTTAAGATGTTTCTGCGATTGTTTCATCTTTCGAGTGGATTCTAAAATCGATGCTAATGGAGAAAAGCACTTGTATCCAGCCTTTTTGAAGGACTGGAATCAATTATCCCATCCATTTCACATTAGGAAAGCGATCTTGAATAGAAAACTTGTAGACTGCCTCGCATTTAAAGTAGTTGTTAGGGTAAAATTCAACTTTTTTGCCCAGAAGTGCACCCGCAATGCAGGTATGGAGACGACTGGTTCTGATCTCATCATATTGATTTAGAAATTTAAGTAGCCGATAGGCAGCATAGGTAGCCCTTCGCTTAGTTGTTCCATAGGAAAATTTCTCTGCAATATCTAAGTTCCCTGAAGGAATCTCAATATTAGTTTTTTCCTGATCAGTTCTAAAAGCATTGAGAATCTTACCATCCTTATCGCCATTCAAGTTTTCAAGAAAGTACTGAAACTCAAACAGGTTCCCTTTCTGTATCCTCCTGGAAGGTATAGTCATTGTCGTAAACGAAGAAAATAAAACAGGAATTTGCCTCAAAGCTTTTTGCACATCCAGAAAGAAAGCCATGTCATCCGACAAAAATAAATTTACCCGAGGAGCATTTTTTCGTACAAAATCATGGGAAACCTTCTCGCGAGTAAAAATGTCTATATTGCTCCCTAATTGAGCAAGCAAGTCTTCATGCCCATAAATAGTGCTAGGAAAAATAATTATTTTCTTTGCGATTTCATGATATTGATTGAGAAAATTTCTTGTATTTGGATATCGACTTATGAAATTCCCCCCTGGATAGCAGATCAATGTTTTGCCAGCAGGATCATGCTTCGACGGCAAAAAAAGTTTATATTTCAAGCCAAGCTCGTCAAGCATTTGAAATGTCGCACAGGCGATGAGCGAATCTCCTCCATTTCCAGGATTTGGAAAGTAGTAAACGGGTTCATGTTTCGGTAACGATTTCAGATATTCAGCGATATTCGTTTCCATTTTACGCATCCTCTCAATAATCTAACTGCCCTCTTAATTCATACCCAAGTGTCATTTATTTAATCAAATCCTAGATATATCCCCCCCGTTACAATGATAAATATTATAACTTCAACGATAGCGTAAGGCCCAAACACCTCTTAAGTTCTCGCCATTTACAATATCGAATAAAACTTTATTGAAATGTTTAACGGTCTTCCGGACGCTCTAAAAGGCTTCAAATTCAAAAGCCCGGCATCAAAGGTTACATGTAACTTTTCCCAGCATATATGACCTAGAAATTTCATCATTTCGAAGCCTTCTCTCATGCCATTTCAGCCCGATCAGTATAGCTACTGTCAAAACATGGCCAGGCTCTTCCATTTGAGTAATAATCAAACCAAATGCCGCAGTGCTCAAGAGCAAAAATCGGCAAAAATCATCCACGCAAAACTGTTTCCAGACGACCAGGCAGATAAACAGGTAGCTGCCCAACCCCACAAACCCTAAATCGCCCCAAATACCGGCCCAGGTAAAAGAAGGCGAGTAGACAGTAGACTCTTGCAAAAGCCAGCCATCCTCGACGGAACGAGGGACCGCTTGAGATACTTCACTAACCGTAGAGCCCAAAGGAGCCAGCAGACTACTATAGTCGCGAAGAATCCATCCCCCCAGTCGGCTAACCGTATGGCCCGGTCCTAGGCCAAAGAACCAGTTGAGAATAGATGAATAGTACGTCGGCACTGTGCGAAAGGCAGCCGTTTTCGCCAAAGTCGCCTTGCCCTCTAGGCCAAATAGTCCGTCCCGAGTGAGCCAGTTGCGATAGGCAGATAAAAACCCGTAATCTAAATTTAGAATGGCCCAGTAGGCAAACATTAGAAAGCTGATGGCTAACACCGAGTAGATGATCAGCTTTCTAGGATTTTTAACTTTCGTCAATGCCAATAGGGCCCAGCCTCCGACCAGGGCAAGAAAGACCTGCTTCGAGTCAGAAATTTGAATTTGGGCAACAGATGCGAATAAAAATGCCCCCCTAATCCAAATAGGAACGCCCTTAAATCGCTGTAAAAGCAATAATCCGATATAGAAAGAAATCGTACATGAGACATAATTACCAGCACTACCACCACCACCGCCAAACACACCGGTAATATTATCCTCAATAGTTCCACCCCCTGGTCTGGGATAGAGACCTATGGGCAGCAGAACCGCTTGGGCCAGGGCTAAGCCCAAATTAGAGGTTGCGAATATAAGCACCCACTTGTTTACTTTTTCCAAGCTCTTAGCGGTTAAAGGAACCAGCGTAAGCGCCAGCAGAAATATAAACGGTTCGGCTAGCAGCATGAATGAAATACAGACGTTGATCAAGCCCGCTTGATTTAGCAATGCGCTCGCAAACTCGCAGACTAATAATGCTCCGATGGCAAATGCAAGCTGTCCCGCTGCTTGCCGTTGTTTAGGTGTTGGCTTAGCCTTTGCAACTACATACCCAGCAAAACCTAACACAACAGCGAAGTGGGCAAAATTGATTGCGGAAGGTGCCCCGAAGAAAGATAGTAATCGGGGAAAGAACACCGTTGCAAAGGTGATCAAAATCAGCGTGGAGTTTTTAATGCCGGTCTCAGCCTGCCTGGCAGCATGTAAATAGCTCATAGATGAAACACCTGATCGTATAGCTGTAAATATTGTTGAGATGTGTTTTCTTTGAGAAAGTCTGGGTTAACAAAGCCTGTTTCAGGCTTTGGCTGTGCTAAAGCCGTCTCAAGGGCCTGGGTCAGCACTTGAGCTGGGTCGCAATTCAAATTAAAAAAACAGCACTCGGGTCCGGCAATTTCCCGAAAGATCGGAATATCTGAACACACAACTCGTGCTCCCAACGCTTGAGCTTCGACCAAAGGCAAGCAAAATCCCTCCATAGCAGAGGGAATTGCGAATAAAGCGCAGTGCTCATATAGCCATCGCAGCTCACTATCATGGAGAGCCGATAGGAAAATGACTCTGTCTTCTAGCTTGAGCTGCTGGATCAGGCTTTGAATATTTGTCGTTTCCGGTCCTGGACTGCCAACTAGAACTAATTTTGATAAATGGGAATGGCCATGGCCTTGCCCAAGGCGGGCAAAGACTTGGATCAGCAAATCTAAGTTTTTGTTCTTGCGGTGTTGCGCCACACAAAGGGCAAATTCATCGGCTATCTCCCCTGATATTTGACGGGGACAGTTCGAAGCCACCTCAACAAAATCGACAGAGTTATAAACGACTGCCAGGGGAATAGATCGATGTTTCAACCAGGGAAAATGCCCCTGAACTGCCTCCAGGGTGATTTCAGATACGCAGGACAGACCGTCGCTTTGGCCTACGCACTGACGTAGAAACCACTGGTTAAACCAAACCTGAGGGTAGCCGAAGTTTTCTGGACATTCGTAGGGATAGAGATCGTGAATGGTCGCGACGACCGGAACCTGAAACCACCGGCGCACAAACGGAAACGGAAAGGACAGATGGACGATATCTGGCTGCAGGTGGTTGGCAATCTTGGGCAGGCCCAGCACGTACCAGCGATTGCGGCTGAGGGAGCTATTGGGGATATCGATGGTGAGCAGGTTGATTTTGGGCGAGCTTAGATCAAATACCTGGGCAAAGTAATCCTCCTGCCACTCGCCAATGAGCAGGGTAATTTTAGAAACCTCCTCATTAATTGCTAACGCCTGGGCCAGATTAGCAGCATGGCGACAGACGCCTGTGGGCTTAGTAGGCCGATGCAGAACAGGAATCAAAACATGCATGGGGTGTAGATCCCTAGCTTGACTGCTGAGAAGAAGGAGACGGACTGTACAGCGGCTCCACCGGACTGGCGCCCACGGAGTGATAAACGCCGTTGAGATTTTCTCCCACGACGCTCCAGCTGTAGTTTTCGTTCACCAGTCGTTTGCCAGCGGCGCTCATGCAGCTCAGCAGCCCTGGGGATGCAGCCAGGGTTTTCATCGCTGAGGCCATGTCTTGAATCGCCTGTTCTGGAGTTTGGGCAACCACCTTGAAGCCGGTGTCAGGGGTCACCTGCACCGCTGGCCCCCCTAGCTGTAGACAGATCACCGGGCGCCCTGCGGCCATGGCCTCAATGCATACCCACCCGCCAGAGTCATGGAGGCTGGGATGCACCAAAACATCACACTGCTCCAGCTTTTCTAGGGCCTGCTCCCGGGGCAAGAAGCCCCAAAACTTGACTCGATCGCCGAGGCCGTGGGCATCAACGATGGCTTGCAGGGTTGCTCGCTCCGGACCATCTCCGACCACCCAGTATTCGGCATTGGGAATCTGGGCGGCGGCAAAGGCTTTGAGCCCCAGGTAAAACCCTTTCCAGTGTAGGAGCCGTCCGAGGCTGATGAAGCGTATGGGCTGGTTGCCCGGTTCTCGAAAGATGTTGAGGGCGGCCACTTCTTCGTCTAGAAGGCCCACCTCAGGCAGAATATGGACCTGGGTTGCCCCCATCTGGTACAGGCGCTTAGCGGTGTCGTCGGTGGTTGATCGCACCAGGG
>PYEQ01000204.1 GCA_003017785.1 filamentous cyanobacterium CCP5
CCTTAGAGCCCATTACTCGAGCTGAAGTGGCTGCCCTGGTTTACCAGGGGCTGGTGATTCAGGCAGCAGCTCCGGCGATCGCCGCTGAGGAACTTGTGCCGCCAGCCGCTACCCAGGGGGGCTTTGCCGATGTCAGCGGCCACTGGGCGGCTCCTTTCATTGACGCCATCGCTCAGCAGAACTGGATTAGCGGTTTTGAAGACGGCAGCTTTCGCCCCGACTTCCCGATGACCCGGGCCGAGTATGCTGCCCTGCTGGTTAAAGCGTTTGATCCTCAGCCGCAGCGATCGCCCCAGGCCTTCTCCGATGTTCCATCCGGACACTGGGGACACGCTGCCATCAGTCAGGCCTATCAAGCCGGCTTTCTATCGGGTTTTCCCGATGGCACCTTTGCCCCCAACCATCCAATGGTTCGGGTCCAGGCCTGGGTCTCTCTGGTCAGCGGCCTTCACCTAGAGCCCCCTGCCGCGACGGCGGTGGATCCCCTGGCTCCGTTCGCCGATGCCGTCCAAATCCCCGCCTATGCCCGTGCCATTACCGCCCAGGCCATTCGCCTCGGACTCGTCACCACCCTTCCCAACCAACCTCGGCTTTACCCAAATCAGGTGGCCTCCCGCGCCGATATTGTGGCGGCGGTTTATCAAGCCCTGGTATTCCGGCAGCGCCTGCCAGCGGTCACCTCACCCTATGTGGTGTAACCATCGAGGCTATGGGAGGAGAATTTCCCCTGTTTAGAAAGGATTAGAAAGAAAACGTAGACTGAATATCTTCTTGGACGAGCTGAGAATACTGGCCGTTGTCTACCCGGTAAACCACAATTTCATCGCCATTGAGATGGTATTCGTAGCCGTTTTCCTTGGCCACATAGCCCCCGCCATCGGTCGTGACGTTATCAGTCACGACCGATTCACCCGTTTCCCGGTTGTGGGCGATATAGCGAAGCCCGCCCGCCTGCAGTTCGCAAATGAATATCATGTAGCTAGGGCTGTCATAGCGGGTTTTTAGATCGCCACTACAGGCTCCTTCGGCTTCAAACCCTTCCCCGCCGGCCTCTGCCGATCGCAGGGCAGTAGAGGTATCTATAAAGTCGCTTCGAATCCAGCCTTCAGTGCCACTGTTGGCAAATTTGACGTAGTACCAGGTGAAGTCCCCTTCGCCAGTAATGCTGCGCAGCAGAGTCACCCTGTCTCCAACCAGGCCATAGCCTTTATCTGGAGATTGCGTCGTTGGGCCCGATCTCAAGTTAATCTGAGCATCTGCTCGCCGAGCCGTCAACACGGCCCCCCGGGGCGGTTCTATTGGAAAGGCCCCCTGAGTCCCATCGACTGGGGATGGCAGCGGCGAAGCCGTGGGTGTAGGGGTTGGAGTGTCCTCGGGGGGAGGGGTGACGGCACCTGGGGTAGACATCGACTCATCTGGGACAGACTCGACGGTATCTCCAGTCTGGTGGCGATCGCGACAGCCACTGGCCAGACCCGCCATCAACACCAAACTCAAAATCGAAACATAAAAACGCCCCATGGGTTTATCGTAACCAATAGATTTGTTATGAAATCGGCACGATGCAGGAATGCAGGATTGAAGGGCACTGGACGGACGATCGCTCAAAGAGCTTGCCGTAGGGCGTTGAGATCCGCGCCGCAGATGGCCTGGAGGTTGCGGGTAATTTTGGCGATATCCCAGTGCCACCACTGCAATTCGAGCAGGGTTTGAATAGTCGCCTCATCAAACCGCTGGCGAATGGCGCGGGCGGGATTGCCGCCAACCACGGTGTACGGTTCCACCGACTTGGTGACAACGGACTGGCTGGCAATGATCGCCCCATCCCCAATCTGCACCCCCGGCATCAGCGTGGCACCGTAGCCAATCCACACATCGTTGCCGATGACGGTATCGCCCTTGTGGGGCCAGTCTTCCGGCATCGCTGACTCCCACCCCTGACCAAACACCGGAAACGGGTAGTTGGTGAACCAGTCAGTGCGGTGGTTGCCGCCGTTCATGATGAATTTCACGTCGGAGGCAATGGAGCAAAACTTGCCAATGATCAGCTGGTCGCCGATGAAATCAAAGTGGTAGAGCACATTGCGCTCAAAGTTTTCGGGATTTTCAAAATCGTCGTAGTAGGTGTAGTCTCCCACGGTGATGTTGGGGTTGGCGACGATATTCTTCAGGTACACCAGGCGCGTTTGGCCGCTGATGGGATGGCGGGTGTCAGGGGAAGGGCCAGTAGACATGGGCGGTTTGGGAATGGAATGAACAGTAGGGCAATCATCCGGGGAGCCCAGTGGTCAGAGAATTGGGCCAGCTTTTCTCGAAAATTAATGGCTGAGTAGTTCATTGTCGCTGGCGATGTTGTTCCAGCAATGCTTGGGCGTCGTGAGTTGAGTGATGCACAGCAATCTCCTTGGACAAAACAGTCATTTAAAGAGGGGGTGAAGCGTTCGTGTCATCAACGATATTAAGGGGTTTACGGGGAGACAGAGCAGCCTGTGCATTGAGTACATCGATGGTTTCGATATCAGGCTGCAACTCCCTACCGTCCCGGCAGAGATCAGCCTATCGAGCAATCGAGAATATTCCGAGAACTGTGGCAGGATGACGCAATATCGAAAGTTCTTTGGCAGCATGGGGCTGATGGGCTTAACCTGCTTGATGGCGATCGCCCTGGGACTGCCCCTGACGCCACTGCCAGTGGGGCTATCTGCTGCTGCAAAACCCCCTGTTTGCCCTGGTGGCGGGCTATCTGTACTGGCGACACGGCCTGGACAGCGGCAAACCCCAGGACTCTAAGCCTGAAGCAATTTCAGAAACTCAGCGGCTTGTCGGGGCGATCGCAGGTGCACCACCTTCAGGTGAGCGAATTCAGGCTGCTGGAATAGAGCCGGATAGCGTCTACGGTTGCGACGGTAGGTCTTGAGCATCCAGAGTAAAATCGAATCTTGGCTTAAAAATGAAAGTCGTAAGGTTTCGCGGTTGTTGTTCCACAGGGTTTCTCGCCGCAGCGATCGCTGCAGGGTTCGCCCCAACAGCCGCCTGAACACGACCCAGAAGGGATAGTCCAGAAAGATCACCGTGTCCGCCCGACCCCAGACGATATCTCGCACGATGCTGTAGTTGCCGTCAGTGACCCAGCGATCGCCTGCCAGAGCGATCGTGACGCGATTGCGAAACACCTCAAGGTCGGCAGGTGTCCAGTTGGCTTCCCAGTGCAGGGCGTCTAGCTCAATATGGGCGAATTGAAGGGACTGGGCGATCTGTCGAGCGAGGGTGGTTTTTCCTGAACCGCTGGTGCCAATGACCGCAGTTCGCTTACCGGGCTGCATGGTTGAATTGCTCCGATGACTATTGCTGATTTAACAGTTAGAGTCAGGCGATCGCGAAGGTGAGCCAGAGCGGGGTTTGCGATAGCGATGTTGTAGATACTGAGGCTTATCCTTCATTCTCTAGCAATGTCTCAACGATTCGACGAGAGATGCGAAAGTTTGTTTGTCTTAACTGTGCGATCGCTTCAGCAAGGTTAATCCAACCTTGAATTGCGGCATCATCTAAAATCCCTGGAGTACCGATTATGGCAATCCCTCTTTCCTCTGCAATTCGTCGTCCCAACCGTTCATCAATAATCAGCAGGTCTGCTGGTAGGGTTTGAGCCAGAGTAATGGCCGCCTGTTCCCCTGGATCAAGTCTGCTGAGGGTGGTATCGATTACGGGAACGGGTTGGACAATAAGCCAGGAGGGTGGATCAGCAAGCCATGGCTAAAGAATGAGTGGTGCGTCTGAATCGAGCATTTCATCCCGAACTCTATCAGGAATGACGACTTGCTGAAACAATCGGGGCAGTAAATTAATTTGGTTAATCAGCAGTAGATAATTGATGGGTGAAGTATCGGCGACGACGATCATGAAGCGCTGTTAGCAGACTTTGCCCGTAGCTGCTGAAGAGTGATGCGATCGCGCTCTAAGTCCGCCTTATCGTAGTGGAAGTCAGCATGGTGCTGTTTCAAAAACGCATCCACTGCCCAGCGCGAGGGTAGCTCCAGAATTTGACCGACTTCAGCATGGGTGATTTTCTCGGTTTGGTAGGCTTGGATCACAAGCGCTTCCAGGATTTCACGTGCCAGGCCATCGCGACTAAAGTGCTGAATTAGCTCGTCGGGGAGGTCGATTGTGATTTGCATTCTCCAAACTCCATGATGAAATGACGAAGCGGCTTTGCCCAATATTCTAGCTGTCATAATTGTGTAGCTGAAATCATTAACCTCTAGAGCGGTAGTTGTGGAGTGGGGTGGGCAATGGCGACGGTGTGGACACAATTGCAGAGGCAAAATTCACTTGGTTTCGACCATAGCGATGAGGTGCGATCGGAGTCTCTAAGGTTCCTGGTCAGCGGTTTTCAAGATCTTTGCCACACAGCAAGCGGCTTTAGGAAATCCGCTACATTAGGGCTGTTATGCTGTTTACACGAATAACTGCTTATTCTTCGGCAGGCGCAGATGGAACAGCCTGAGATGGAACATGCAATGAAGGCTGAACTATTGGTTCCAAATAAATTTGAAACCAAGCTCCTAATGCTGCACCAAGGACTAAAGTAATAGCACCAGATATAACAGATACTGTCCTTCTGATCCGTTTGCCTTTTTCCGCTTGAGCACTCAATTCTTTTCTAACAGCATCTTCCATTTCAGCTTTGAAAGCAGCTAAAGTATCTTGATTAGTTTGAGCAAGAACTGAATACCTTTCCGCAATTTGCTTCTTTTCATCAATTTCCTTTGCCAAAGGCATAAATTCCTTGACAGGTCTTGTGCTCAATCCACCAAACCGCGACGGACAGCGGCGACGGCGGCCTGGACGCGATCGCTCACCACCAGCTTGTTCATAATGCCCTTCACGTAGGTCTTGACCGTGTTGGGGCTGAGGTAGAGTTTTTGACCAATTTCGGTGTTGCTCAAGCCATCGACGATCAGGGCCAGCACTTCCCGTTCGCGATCGCTCAATAGTCCCTCGCCCCCTGCTTCCTTGGGTCGTGAGGGGGTCAAATTTTGCATCACCTTCTGGGCAATCTGCGGATCGAGATAGGCCGCCCCGGAAGCGGCCACCCGAATCGCATTCGCTAGCGCCTCGACATCCGTTCCCTTGATGCAGTAGGCATCCGCCCCGCTGGAGAGAGCGGCGATGATCTCCGTTTCATCGGTATGGGAGGTGAGCATCACCACCCGAATCTCTGGGAGCTGAGCCTTGAGGGTTTGGGTCGCCTCGATGCCATCCATTCCCGGCATGCCTACGTCCATTAACACAACGCTGGGGTGCAGCGCCTGGGCCTGTTTTACCCCCTGATGCCCGTCCATCGCCTCCCCCACGATGGTGAAATCACTTTGCTGACTGAGGGCTGCCGTCAGGCCCAAACGCATCATCGGGTCGTCATCGACAATCACTAAGGTTAGAGCCGTCGGCGTTGCACTCATAGCTACTTGCATCAGATCGGCTCTATTCTACTCTCACCAAATCACCCACTCGGGTGATCTAGCTGTGGGATGTCTTTAGGGCTCAATTGCGCGAGCATGGGCGCCATCCCATTATCCTTTAGCAGGAACCGCGATGGCGCAACGCCACTCCTGTAGGAGTATCGCCCGATGACTTTTCTCACAAAATCGCTGTATCAACTGCGGCAGCAACTGACGCAATCGCTCGCCGTGCCCCCACCCTCCCCAGAATATCGACGGTGGCTAGAACCGTTTATTCGCGATCGCCTGCGCCTGATGATTTGGATTGGGATAATCCTGCTGGCCATCTTGATTCTGCTTAACTTAGGCGTCATCGTTCCGGCCTTAAGACGGGGCGGGGGAGACGCGATCGGCCTCGACGTCGAGCAATATCGGCTGTACCCCTTTTTCTTCACCGCCCAGCAGTTGGGACTGTTGCTCAACCTGATTTTGCTGGGTGGCGCGACCACCCTTCAACGGCTCCGGTGGCACTTTCTCGGCTTTTCCGCTGCGGTGAATCTAGTGCCCCAACTTACGTATTTGCTTATCGGCGAAACTACCGTGGATTTGGGTGGCTGGATTTTGTTTTTTATGCTGCAAGCCGTCCTGGTGCCCGTGCGGTGGCAGTGGCATCTGATGGCTCAGATGAGCTTGATGGCGCTGGTAGGCCTCTCGGTCTGGGGCCTGCAATTTGCGATTCCTGGCATTCCCACAGACTTACAGCAATCCGTCGTAGTTTTTCACATCGTCGTCCTGCTCTGCGTGTTTGGCGTCGCCGACCTGGGCATCTACCTTTACGAACGGCTGATGAGGCGCGAATTTGAATTACGGCAGCAGTTGCAACTTTTTATCCATGCGGTTTCCCACGATTTGCGCAATCCGGTGACGGGCACCCTCATGCTGCTCAACAGCCTGCCCGCCCACGAGGGCAAAGTCTGGATGGATCAGGCTGTTGTCGATCAAATGATTGACGGCCATGAACGACAGCTCAAGCTGATCAACTCGCTGCTCGAAGCCCACAGTCAGGATATGAGCGGCGTGGTGCTGCATCGAGAGGCGATCGCTCTAGCCCAGCTGGTAGAGGCTACAGTGCAGGACTTTCAACCCCTGCTGCGGCAACGGCAGGCCACCGCTCAGGTGAACGTTCCTGCCGAGCTGCATGGGGTTAGCGTTGACCCCGTGCAGCTGCGGCGGGTCTACGACAACCTGATCACCAATGCCTTGCAGTACAACCGCCCGGGAGTATGCCTCACCCTCAGCGCGACTCACCAGGGCCAATACCTGCACTGCACCGTCAGCGATAATGGTCAGGGCATCGGCGACCTAGGCGCTGATGATACCGCCTCCGTTTCCCTGAAGCATCGCATCTTCGATCGCTACAGTCGCGGCATTAATAACCGCCAACCTCTGCACCTGGGCCTGGGCCTCTACATCTGTCGGCAAATCATCGAAGCCCACGGCGGCCAAATCGGGGTCGAAAGCGAACTCAATCAGGGCACTACGTTCTGGTTCACATTGCCGCTGTCAACTTAAGCTCAGTTCCTTACTCCAAGCGCAAATGACGCCCGCGATCTCCCCGTCGTGGCAAATGGCCGCCCCAAAGCCCTGGCTTTCAGACCACTGGTGTAAAACTCCCTGCATAAAGCTGCGGATGTCGTCAGCGGACTGCACCGTATCGAGCCAGGGCAACCACTGGCGCCGGTAGGCTCGGTTGGCATCGGGTCAGGCAAACAATTCTTCGGCATCGGCCAAGCGAAAAGGGCGCAGGCTTGCGCGATCGCTGAGAGGATAGACAAACATGGTCGGTCCTACCAACGCAGATGTTCATAGCCTATAGGTGATGGGGGGTGGGCGCTTCCTGCCATTAGCTTCACCCAGCTGGGGGAGGGCAAACCCTCTAGCGGGGTACCCGATCGCAGGAAGAAAGCTTGGGAGTCACTCGCCTACGGTATCAGGGTCGGGTTTAGTTCCAGGGCGATTGGGTGGCTTACCCGCTGCGTTTCCAGTGCCCTTCGGCAAGATCCCGATTTCCCGATTCTGCGATTCCAGGAGCCATCATTCCATGCGTTCTCACTGTGCTTTAGGCTTAGCTCTGTGTCTGTCGATCCCGTTTGGTCAGTCGCGGCCCGCAGCCGCGTTTCCCAGTCCGTCCATCCTTCCCGTTCCCCTCACCATGCCCTCCACCGCCAACTCTGCCGCCTTTGCTGATCCCCTCGCTGCGGAGATGGAGGCGTTTTTGCACACCC
>PYEQ01000205.1 GCA_003017785.1 filamentous cyanobacterium CCP5
GGTCAGCAGCGGATCCCCCAGCTCATCGTTCTTGTAGTAAAACTCCACCAGGGGAGGATCTAGGGGAGTCCCTACCGCCAGCCCGGTCTGACGGCAGAGGCTGCCCGCCGCTAGATTGCGCACCACCACCTCTAAGGGCACGATCTGCACAGCCTGGATGCGCATGTCGCGATCGCCCGTAGTCTCGATCCAGTGGGTTGCTATCCCCTGGGCTTCTAAATATTGAAATAAACGGGTAGAAACAGTGCAGTTAACGTGGCCTTTGTCGAGGATGGTACCCCGTTTTTGGGCATTGAAGGCGGTCGCATCGTCCTTAAAATGGGCCACCAGCACCTCCGGATCATCGGTGCGATAGACGATTTTGGCCTTGCCTTCGTAGAGGGACTGCCGAGTAGTCATGGTAGTGGAGATAGTTTCGCCCACCCATATTAGCGGCATCGGGGGGGCTGGGCGCAGGGAGAGTTATTTCGTGGTCATCACGTGGACGCCGTCCCAGCCGTCGCCAGGGGGATGCTCCAGGTAGGCTTGAATGCGGCGCAGGTGGACGGCCACGGCGCGATCGCCCGGCCGCAGCTGCTGAGCCTGCTTAAATAGGCTAGCTGCCCCCTCAAACTGCCTGGAAACATAGGCTTTTCGGGCCTGGTTGTAGTAGCCCAAGAAATCCTGCTGCTCAGCGGACAGGGGAACTTCTCTGCGATCAATCAGCTCATACAGGTTGACCGGGGTCATTTTGCCCTTCACCCGGGTGCGATCCAGCTCCCGCACCCAGATCTGGTCCCGGCAGAGCTCATAGGTGTGCTCGCTGAGCACGATGTCGCAGCCATATTCTTTAGTCACCCCTTCCAGGCGGGAACTCAGGTTCACCCCGTCGCCAATCACGGTGTATTCCATCTTCCGCTGGGAGCCGATGTTGCCAGACACCACCTCTCCCGAGCTGATGCCGATGCCGATGCGAATTTCTGGCTGGTTTCCAGACATTCGGTGGCTGTTGAAATGGGCCAGCCGTTGGCGCATATCGAGGGCTGACTGCACCGCCGCCCAGGCATGGTTCTGGAGGGGTAGGGGGGCCCCAAATACCGCCATCAGCGCATCCCCAATAAACTTATCGAGGGTGCCCTCGAAGTTAAACACCGCTTCCACCATGGTTTCGAAGTAGGCGTTGAGCATCTCCACCACCTTGTCGGCTTCCAGGTTCTCCGTCAGGGTGGTATAGCCGCGAATATCGGAAAACAGCACGGTGACTTCTTTGCGTTCCCCTTTCATCAGCAGGTCATCGCCGATCGCCATCACCCGCTCAGCTACCCCAGGAGTCATGTAGCGGTAGAGGGTGGTCTTCATCCGCTTTTCCTGGCTGATGTCTTCCAGTACCAGCAGCCCTCCCCGAACGCCCCCTTCAGGATTAGTCAGGGGGTTGACCGTGAGATTCAGGCTGCGCTCAACCACCTGGACCTGCTCCCGGCACCAGGGCGAGCCCTGGTCAACGATTCCCCATTCCCAGAAGCAATCGCCCTGGCCGTCGGGGACCACCAGGGCACAGTGCTGGGACTCACCCACCTGATACAGACCAACGGTGAGGGACTGCTCTGGCACATAGTGGCGGGCCCCGCTATGGAAGCTGTCTTCGAGGCGCATTCGCAGCTTATCGATGGGAATCACCTCCCAGACAAACCGGTTGAGCAGTTTGGCCTCCCACTGCTGCTCTAGGGTTGGACTGGCCTCGCCGCTGGGACAGCCCAGCAGGTGCAGGGCCGCCCCGTTAATGGTCACAATTCGCCCCTCCAGGTCCGTGGAGATCACCGCATCCGAGAGGCTTTGCAGAATATCTTTCTGGTATTGCTTTTCGACCAGAACATTTTCAAACAGCTTGGCGTTTTCCAGGGCCACCCCCGCCTGGATGTTAAAGGCTCGCATAAACTCCTCATCGGAGCTGGTGAAGCTGCCCTGGAGCTTGTTAATCAGCTGGGTAGCGGCAATCAATCGCCCCGAGGAATCAAACACCGGCATACAGAGGATATTGCGGGTGCGGTAGCCGGTGCGCTTGTCGGCTTCGTCGCTGAAGCGGGGGTCTTTGTAGGCGTCCGGAATATTCAGGGTTTCCCCGGTGGAGGCCACATAGCCAACGATCCCCTTGTCCGCCGGAATCCTCAGCTCAATCAGGGTGCTGCCGTCCCCCGATTTGACCTTCGACCACAGCTCATTGTTCTTTTCGTCAATCAGCCACAGGGTGCTGCGATCGGCCTGCATCAAATCCCGGGCCTGGGCCATCACCGACTGGAGGGTTTTTTCCAGATCTAAGCTTTGCTCCAGGGAGGAAATAGCCTCCAGCAGGGCCGCCACCCCCTTCTGATTGCGGGCGGCAATGTAGAACGAATTGCAGCTCTCTAAAATCACCCCGATGGAGGCGGCAAACTCCTTAAAGCTGCGCTCATCCTGGTCGTCGAAGCAAAGTTCTTTTTCCTTGTTGAGCAACTGGACCACCGCCACGGTGCTGCCCTCTTTGTTGCACACCGGCATGCAGAGGATGGTGCGGGTGCGGTAGCCGGTTTTCTGATCGTGGCTGCGATCGAAGCGATCGTCGGCATAGGCATCCGGAATGTTCAGGGGATTGCCGGTCTCGGCAACGTAGCCAGCGATTCCTTTGCCGATGGGCACCCGAATCTCCACCGGGCGTTCGGCCTCGGCCTGGGCAATTTTTGACCAGAGTTCTTCTTTTTCGTGATCCACCATGAAAATGGTGGTGCGATCGGCCCTGAGGATTTGGCCAATTTTTAGGGTGAAGGCCTCTAGAATCTGCTCCAGCATGGTTTCTAGGGCTTCGTTGTTGATCATGTCGATCGCCCGCAGAAAATGTTCGAATTCCCGGGTGATTTGATCGAGCAGATCGATGAATTGGGGGGTGGGCAAATTTTGAACGCGGCGGGTCAGGGAGCCTCTCATATTGGCTTGAGAGAGGGTCGCAAGCATGCTGCTGGAGTTGGTGGTGACCATAGCTATCCGCTGAAGTCTAATTTGGTGAGGCTGTTAGCGGGAATTGTCCCTAACTTACCCAAGCTAGGCAGATACGTTTGGCGTGACGCAGCAAAGAGAAAATCGGCAGCCCCAGGAATCGGCTGTCAATCGATACTCAGAGTATCGTCACTAAATTCTAAGGGGTTTCCCTCAGATGTTTCACCCAGCACCGCTTCCCCTAGAGAATCCCGGCAGCCTATGCGAGACCTACAGCCAGGCTTAGGACTCTTCCGGATGCCCCTGCTCGGGGCGCAGCAGGGGAAAAGCAATCACGTCCCGGATGCTGGCGGCATCGGTAAACAGCATCACCAGGCGATCGATACCAATGCCCTCGCCACAGGTGGGGGGCATACCGTGTTCCAATGCCGTCAGGAAATCTTCATCTACCCCCTGGGCTTCCAGATCTCCCGCCGCTTTGCGGGCGGCCTGGGCCTCGAACCGCTGCCGCTGATCGAGGGGATCGGTCAGCTCTGAGAAACCGTTGGCCGTTTCTCGACCGGCCACAAATAGTTCGAACCGCTCCACGACCCCCGGCTGGCTGCGGTGGGGCTTGGAGAGGGGGGAAATTTCCACCGGGTGATCGATTAGGAAGGTGGGCTGAATCAGGTTGGCCTCAATTTTCTGCTCGAACACCTCATTTAATACCCGACCTACAGAATCACACTTGTCTAATCCTTTGACTCCGACGGATTGGGCCGCCGCTCTGGCTGCTTCCACATCGGCCATGGCCCGAAAATCCAGGCCTGTTTCTTCCTGCACCAGGTCGTGCATCGTCACCCGCCGCCAGGGCGGGGTTAGATCAATGGTTTCCCCCTGATAGGTAATCTGGAGAGTGCCCAAGACGTCTTTGGCCAAGGTGGCAATCATGTCCTCAGTCAGGTCCATGAAGTCATGGTAGTCAGCATAGGCCTGGTAAAATTCGACGCTGGTGAACTCGGGGTTATGACGGGTAGAAATGCCCTCGTTGCGGAAAATTCGGCCAATTTCGAACACCTTCTCAAAGCCGCCCACCACCAGCCGCTTCAGATGCAGCTCCGTGGCGATACGCAGGTAGAGCTGCATGTCCAGGGTGTTGTGGTAAGTGATGAAGGGTCGGGCCTCGGCCCCGCCAGCTTCTGTTTGGAGAACCGGGGTTTCAATCTCTAGAAACCCGCGATCTTCGAGATAGCGACGAATGCCAGTGGTGATTAAGGCCCGCTTGCGAAAGGCCTCTCGGACCGTCGGATTGACAATCAAATCCACGTAGCGCTGGCGATAGCGCTTTTCCACATCCGTGAGGCCGTGCCACTTATCGGGTAGCGGCCGCAGAGACTTGGTCAGCAGACTATAGCGCTGCACCTTAACGGACAGTTCCCCTTTGTCGGTGCGCTTGAGAGTGCCAGTTACGCCGAGGATATCGCCAGTGTCTGTGAGCTGTTTCAGATGATTAAATGCCTGGGGATCGCTTTCCCCCATGGCGGCCTGGATGTTTTTTTTATCCAAATAGAGCTGAATGACGCCGGTTTCATCCTGGAGGGTAAAAAAAGCCAGCTTGCCGAATACGCGGCGGGCTAAAATCCGTCCGGCTAGGGACACCTCAAAATCGGCTTCTTCCCCAGGGGACAGGTCGGCAAATTTTTCTTGTAATGCTGCCGCCCGATGGGTGACCTCCCAACGATAGGCAAAGGGATTCATGCCGAGTTGCTGGAGTTCCTCGATCTTTTGCACACGAGCGGCGCGAATCTCGTCTCGGTTAGAACCGCTATCGTGAGCGTCAGGTCGGTTGGCGTCGGCAGGCATATTGGTTTCGAGCAATATAAGGCAGCGGATAGTTAGGGAAGTCCGGATAGTCCGCGATTTTCCATTTTGACATGCTCTCTCCCGGATGGCGCAGGGATATTCTCTGCAAAGGCGCGGTGGCTAAACCGCTACCGGTTTATGCAGTCTTAAAAACGGAAAGGGTGCGTCGTTGACGCACCCCCAAGGAAAAGTTAACTGTTAGATGCGCAATCTACACTGGCTGATTCAGCAATTCGGCGATCGCGTGGTGCTCCACAGGCAAATCCCGCAGAGGTTCCTGGCGGGTGTCGGTAATCAGCCAGTCGAGGGCAGCCGCCTTCATGTCGATGGAGGCTCCGGTTTTATCGACGCAGTAGCGGCCAAACACCAGCTTATCCACCAGTCGGACGCCGGGACCGATGCGAGAATATTCAAACACGACGCTTTTATCAATGATCGCCCTCCCTGAGATGGAGCAGTTATTGGCGATCGCGCTGGGGCCAATGATGGTTGCCCCGTCTTCGATGTCGGTCATGCCGCCGATGTAGACCGGGCCTTCAATATTGATTTTGTCCCAGTTGGCCCGAACGTTGATGCCGGCATAGACCCCTGGGCGCACCTCATGGCCAGGAACATCCACCAGGGTGACCTTACCGGTGAGTACATCCTGAATGGCCTGCCAGTAATCGGGCACTTTGCCGATATCCACCCACTCAAAGTCCATGCAGCTGCTGTAAAAAGGAGCACCCGCTTCCACGAGTTTCGGCAGCAGGTCACCGCCAATATCGAAGTTCACACCGGGAGGGATGAACTTGAAAATTTCGGGCTCAAAAATATAGATGCCGGTATTGATCTCAGTGCTGAGGGCTTCCTCTACGGCGGGCTTTTCCTGGAAGGACTGGACTCGGCCATCGTCGTCGGTGACCACCACACCATAGCTGGGCACCTGCTTCAGGGGTACTGTGCGAGTGATGATCGAGGCGATCGCGCCCCGTTCTCGGTGGCGACGGACTGCCTCGGTCAGGTCCAGGTCAATCAGGGCGTCGCCGCACAGCACCACAAAAGTATCGTCAAAAAACGGGTTAAAATCCTGGATTCTGCGCATGCCACCAGCGGAACCAATGGCTTCGCCCACCAGCTGACCATCAACGATGCGCCCTTCGAAGGAATAGGCCAATTCCACGCCAAATCGCTGTCCGTCGCGAAAATACCCTTCAATTTCGTTGGCCAAATGGCTTACATTTACCATGATTTGGTCAAAGCCGTGCTGACGCAGCAGCTCTAGCAGAAACTCCATCACTGGCTTCTGCATAATCGGAATCATGGGTTTGGGAATCGTGTAGGTGATAGGCCGCACCCGAGTACCCTTGCCGGCGGCCAGAATCATGGCTTTCATAGAGACCTTATCCCTTAGTCGCTAACCCTAAAATTTACATTAATCGATGGGGAACAGCTTCTAGTGAGCGGTAGGCTACTGAGTGGGCTATTCCCATAAAGACCTAGCCATATTAGCAAGGTTGCCTGGGAGGGTCCCATTACCCAGCAGTAATTCAAACTGTCCTCACATAGGGCCGCAGATACGGTCTACCCCATCAAGTCCAGTTAAAGGAGCTTGGTTAAATCCGGTCACTTACCGGTCATTTAATCAGGTAGGACGTAATCCGGTGGAGTGTCGGCATCTTCTAAGGGCGATCGCTTCAGGTTTCTCACCTGTAGATCCTGGTAAAACCGCTCTTGGTGGAGCTCCACCTTGGACTGGGCCGACAAAAACAACAGCCCCCAGAACACCCCAACTTTTTCATGGGTGGCTTCGGCTTCTGGAGAAGCGTGATGACCCTGCTGTAGCTCTGGGGGCTTGAAGTTAGGCCATTCTTCCAGGAGCTGTTCGAAGTCGATCCACTTCAGATCGGCCGCAAACTGTTCCCAGTACTGATCGAGAAACCCTTCCAGGGCAGCGGCGATTTCGGAGAGGTTCTCCTGGTGGGCGAGCTGGGCGATCGCCCGCACGGCCTGGCGTTTGGAATGGGGGCGGGCCTTGCGCACCTTAGGTCGGGGATCGAGATCCTCCATCACCTGGGCCATATTTTCCAGCTGCTCGATCAGCTCCTGCAGGGTGACTTTGCGCTTAGGGGGCGGAGCGGCGACGGCTCGACGGTGCAAGTGGCGCTCCAGATTACGGGGCAGTTCCGCCTCGCCAAAGTCTTCTTCAAACAGTTCTTCCGGCTCTAGGGCTGCTTCAGCCGCTTCCACCTCCGCCCGCACCAGGGTGTCAGCCTTGAGCAGGACCAGCATCGAGGCATAGAGAAACGCCTGCCCGGATTCAGACAGGCTAGTTTCGTAGGGCGATCGCCCATTTTTCGCCACCGGATCGCTCTGGCGCAGGCTATGGAGAAAGCGATCAATCACCTCGATCACCCTGACGTTCCAGGGATCAATTTCCCCTTTTTCGGCCAGGTCGATGAGGAAGGCGATCGCGGTTTGAGCTAAAGACTGAGCCATGAAGAATTATCTATCCGGCAAACGCCTCTTCCTGTTCAGTGGATTTGCCTTGGGAAGCAGGCAGCATCAGCTTTTGTTCTTCCAGTTCAACCCGGTAGCGCTCTAAATCCTGCTGGAGCTGCTCGATGCGCAGTTCGTTTTGCTCTTTCTGCTTGCTCACAGAGAAGTAACCTTGCACCTGCACCCAAACACTGAATACCCAAGCCAGCACCGCACCGATGCCCATGGCGATGATCAGCTCAACGCACAGGGGAGCTTCGACATCCAGGCCATGGGCGATATGGATAATCACAGACTCGGTGTTTTCGATCGCAAACAGCACCAGAGCCAGACTCAAAACGAAGATGACAACGAAGTTAACCTGTCGCATGGGTTATGTCTCCATTCATTCATTGGAAACCGGGAACATGACGGGGCAGCTGCCTCTCCCGGCGGGCAC
>PYEQ01000206.1 GCA_003017785.1 filamentous cyanobacterium CCP5
GGGTGGCCGCCGCGCTCAGGTAGGGATTGCTCAGCCCGGAAGCGGCCCGCATCTCCAGGTGGGTGCCCTCGTCGCCGGTGGCCTTCACCCGCACCATGGCCGAGCGGTCTTCGATGCCCCAGCTGATGTTGGAGGGGGCAAAGGTGTGGGGTTTGAGGCGGCGGTAGCAGTTGGGGGTTGGCCCAATCAGGGGCATCATCGCCGGGGCGTGGTCGAGAATTCCCTGGACGAAGGACCGGGCGGTGGCAGATAGGCCGTTGGGGGCGTCGGTATCCAGGAAGGCATTCTCCCCGTTCTGCCAGAGGCTGAGGTGGAAGTGGCAGCAGCAGCCCGCCATCCCGGCAAAGGGCTTGGACATGAAGCTGGCGTGGTAGCCCAGGTGGTGGGCGATTTCCTTAACGGCGTTCTTAAAGGTAAAGGCCTTGTCGGCCCCGGCGATGCCCATCCCTGGCCCAAAGTTGATCTCAAACTGGGAGGGGGCGTACTCGCAGTTGTGAGTGATGACGTCGATGCCTGCTTCCTGCAATAGATCCAGCATTTGGGAGAGTTCCGGCACGTACTGGTTGCGGATGTGGTTGAAGATGTGCAGACCGTCGAACAGGGGCTCGTAGGTTTCGGCGTCCAGCAGGTAAAACTCAAATTCGTGGCCCATCATCACATCAAAGCCGAGCTGCTTGGCGCGATCGAGCAGTGACTTGAGCACGTAACGGGGGGCCACCGTCAGGGGTTCTTCCGGGCTCCAGTAGGGATCGCACACTACCTTGGCGGTGCCTTCCATCCAGGGGACGGGGGTGCAGGAATTGATGTCGGGGAACAGCAGGTGATCCCGGTAGCGTTTTTCTTCGTGGTAGCCGGAGGCGGTGACCACGGAAGAGGCCGTATCCAGGGCCAGGGTGCCGCCGTAGAAGTTGAGTCCTTTGCGGGCGTAGTTTTCGACTTTGGACAGGGGCACCACCTTCAGGCGCGAAACCCCGTGCAGGTCTGGCAGCTCAAACCGGACGTACTTCACGCCCTGTTCCTTCAAAGACTCGACCCAGCTAGAGATGGTTTCTGGAGCAGACGTAGCGACGACCATCGATGACTATCTCCCGAGCAACATAACTTAATCTCTCGGAGGATGGCGGCCGCCGTTGTATCAGGCGGGACAAAATAGGCGGCGGGGAGGCAGGCAAGGGAGAATTGGCCGGTAGAACTTCCCCGTGACGGCGAAGGCGGGGAACCATCCCAGGGAGGCTTGGGTGGCTATCTTCTCTGCCCCCGACTCGGGGGAGAATGTCATACTAGGGGGTGTTTGCGACCCAATCAGCCCCTCCCCCATGACGGTTTCCACCGACTTTCTGGCTAGCCTTAATTCTTCCCAGCGCAGTGCTGTCGAGCATTTCTGCGGGCCGCTGTTAGTGGTGGCCGGGGCCGGATCTGGCAAAACCCGTGCCCTCACCTTCCGGATTGCCAACCTGGTGCTCACCCACCGCATCGATCCGGAAAATATTCTGGCGGTGACCTTTACGAACAAAGCCGCTAAGGAAATGAAAGAGCGGATTGAAGGGCTGTTTGCTGAGCAAGAAGCCCGCACTCGTCACGGGAAGGGGCTGTCAGAGCTGTCGGCCTACGACCAGACTAAGCTCAGATCCTTTGTCTATAAGAACGTCACCAAACATCTCTGGATTGGCACGTTTCATTCCCTCTGTTCTCGAATTCTGCGGTTTGACATTGAAAAGTATCAGCATCCGGAGGGGTATCGCTGGACGAAGGCGTTTTCGATTTTTGACGAGTCCGATGCCCAAAGCCTAGTAAAAACCATCGTTACCCGAGAGCTCAACCTGGACGATAAGAAGTTCAATCCGCGATCGGTGCGCTACGCCATCAGCAACGCCAAGAACCAAAGCCTGACCCCGGAAGGGTTTGAGCAAGACCAGCCCAACTACCGGGGGCGGGTGATTGCCGATGTGTACCGCCGCTACGAAAAAGCCCTGGCGGAAAACAATGCCCTGGATTTCGACGATCTGATTTTGATGCCGGTGAAGCTATTCCAGCAGAATGAGCAGATTCTGGCCTACTGGCACCAGCGGTTTCGTCACATTCTGGTGGATGAGTACCAGGACACCAACCGCACCCAGTACGACCTGATTCGACTGCTGGCTACCAACGGCGAGGAGATTGACCAGTTCAAGGACTGGCAGCACCGGTCGGTGTTTGTGGTGGGGGATGCCGACCAGAGTATCTATTCCTTCCGGGCTGCCGACTTTACCATTCTGATGAACTTCCAGGATGACTTTGGCGATCGCCTTCCCGACGACGACACCCGCACCATGGTGAAGCTGGAGGAAAACTACCGCTCCACCTCGAATATTCTGGAAATCGCCAACCACCTGATCGAGAACAATACTGAGCGCATCGACAAGGTGCTGCGGGCTACCCGCGGCGAGGGGGAAGGGGTATTTTGCTATCGGGCCGACGATGAGACCGCCGAGGCGGACTTCGTGGTAGCCCAGATTCGCCATTTGGAGCTGCAGCACCCCACCCTGACCTGGGGAGACTTCGCGATTCTCTACCGCACCAACGCCCAGTCCCGCGCCTTTGAGGAAGTGCTGACCCGCTACAGCGTTCCATACCAGGTGGTGGGGGGACTGCGGTTCTACGATCGCCGGGAAATTAAAGACGTGCTGGCCTATTTGCGGGCGATCGCTAACCCCGCCGACACCGTCAGCCTGAAGCGGGTGATCAATGTGCCCAAGCGGGGAGTGGGCAAGAGTACCCTCGACAAGCTAGATCAGGCCGCCCAGACCCTCGGCACCCCCCTGTGGGAAATTCTCGAAGATGACACCTCGGTAAAGACCATTGCCGGGCGATCGGCCAAAGGTGTGAATGAATTCGCCGGGCTGATCAAAAAATTTCGCGGGCGGCTAGAGAGTGCCAAGGGCTCTGAAATCATTCAGGAACTCCTGGAAGAATCGGGCTATTTAGATGCCCTCAAGGCAGACGGTACCGATGAGGCCATGGAGCGGTTTGGCAACGTCCAGGAGCTTTACAATGCCGTGCTTCAGTTCGAGGAAGAAAACGAGGATGAGTCCCTGATTGCCTTTCTGGCCAACGCCTCCCTGGCCTCTGACCTCGATAACGTGGATGAGGGCAACAATCGGGTATCCCTGATGACCCTACATTCATCTAAGGGTCTGGAGTTCCCAGTGGTTTTCCTGGTGGGTTTAGAACAGGGGCTCTTTCCCAACTTCCGTTCCTTAGAGGACCCCGCCGCCACGGAAGAAGAACGCCGCCTCTGCTACGTGGGCATTACCCGGGCCCGGGAGCGGCTGTTTATTTCCTACGCCCGGGAGCGGCGGCTTTACGGCAGCCGCGAACCCGCCAGCCCATCCTTGTTTTTGGGAGAACTGCCGGAAGATCTGATTACCACCAACGTCGGCGGACTGCCCCAGCGCTGGACCACGCCCATCCGCGAGAATCGTAAAAAGCGAGAGGCAGAAGCCCAGCCCGGGTCTGGAGCCCATGAGGCTGACTGGAACGTGGGCGACGTGGTGGTGCACAAGGCATTCGGGGCGGGAGAAGTCACCCACATTTTTGGCGCAGGCAATAAGATTTGTTTGGCCGTCAAGTTTCCGGGGCAAGGGCGCAAGATTATTGACCCGAAGATTTCGGCTTTGCAGCGAGCAGAGTAAGCGGCGGTTTAAACACAAAAAGCCTTACCGGGTATACCGGTAGGGCTTTTGGATGAGTACCCAATGCCGACGGGGTGTAGGACCTCTCAGATGGATGAGCGCTTAACCCAGATGGGTGTGGGTTATTTCCGATGGGTGGACGCTTATAAGGCTTAGGCTCTCTGGAGAATCAGGGAATTCAACACAATTGTTATGATGCCCATGCGTTCCCACAACCGTTGTGCTCGTGTGGCTTGCCGGTCCATGAAACGGATGTAGAGGGCACTGGTCACACTTCCGACAACTAAGCCATAGCTGAGGTCGTGCCCGGGCTCCCAAAGTCCGAGGGTACTCAGCCGACGCCTGCGGCCTGTCGTCTGCTCTTGACGTTTTTGAGTGCCTATCAACGACCAACTATGGCTGACGGGACTCCAGCTATTGAAGCCAGACTCATCGAGGTACAACAGCCGGACGTATCCGTCGCCAGCGCCTGGTGCAACACCTCTAAGTCAGCCTGTCTTTGCGCTCGCAGCACTGAGTCTTGACGACGACGGTGGCTCTGACGGGTGCGCTTCCACCAATATCTTTTTTTAGCAAGCGGCGCAGGTGACCCCGACTGAGGTTAACCCCGTGAATCTCCGATCAGCTTACCTCCACAGCTACGTTGAATTCTGCCGTTCTACTTACAACCGGTCCATAGAGCATAGGTGTGACAGCCACTTTTCTCGTTGAAGGGACAATTGACTACCAAAATCTGGAGTTTGTCGTTCATCTGAACCTACTCAATCAAGGTTTGGTTCCAGCTCTCTAACCCTAGACTTTGTTCGAAATGACGGCGGTATAGCAATTTGGCCGATTGCACATCGGGTAGGCTCCTAGTTTTGGGGAGTTCGACCAATACGACAGGTGCCCTCGCGACGGTCGCTGTAACGGCCTGGTTGGTACGGTTGACCTTGCTGCAGACCACGACCATGGTCGTTATCAAGGTCAGCATGAACTGTTGCTGAGGTTTACATGCTAGCCTGCTGGCGGTCAGCAGGCCGGCTAGCATGGGAGCTTGTCTATCGGTGCCCTGTGTTTTGCTTACCCTTCACTCCATGCGGTGGATAGATTTTCTCTAGTGTCCCCGCAAAACTGTCCGGAATGTTGATGTTGCTGTCTACGATCGCATTGGCCCCGATCAGACACTGATGAAGGGTATCAGCTGTTCGTTTTGGCTTGCCGCCGATAAGCCCCTGCAAAATAAAATGAAACAGACCTCTCAGCTAATCAATCTGTTACTCGCAAGCGGCGAGTTTCTATAATCAGGCCGTCTTCCCGCACGATAATCGCAGATATCCAGCGGTTATCTTCATCGCTGGGAGCCCGACCCAGCTTGAAGAGACCGCCGGCGGGGAGGAGCTCCAGGGACAGCGGTCGGTCAACCAAAAAATCTTCGGCGGTGACCCCTTCTTCGATGGCAGAGCCAATCAGCGATCGCCCTCCCAGGGGTTCTTGAACGATGGCGTCAAATTCGTACTCAGCGGCGGGGGGAACCTGCTCTGGCAGCAAAACAGTCAGGCGCGGGGGGTTGACGCCGGAAACAACGCGACTGGTTTCCCCGAGGGTTTCTTGATAGATAATCTGCCCGTCCTGAAAGCGCTGCTGCGATCGCAGCTCTGCCACCAGCTTCAGCTGACGGGAGGGCAGCCGCTGCTGGCCGCGGATAGTGGTCAAGGTTTCCACCTGATAGCCGCCCTCAATGGCTTCCCAAGACAGCAGCTCTACGTCATAGTCGAGGCTGGCGTATTCCTGCCAGAATCCGACTAGGGTAGTTTCCAGGGTGGCGCGAGTAAAGCCATCGGCACTAGCAAAGTCTGAATGGTAGTAGCCCATCACAGTCTCAATCGCCTGCTCGTCGGCAGCGGCTTCGATGGCCGCTAGCGCCTGGATGAGCTCCTCCGGAGCGGTTTCTGGCGAAGCGGCTACGCTGGGACTGCTCCAACCGAGGGCAAGACCTAAAACCAGGGCCGGAAGGGAAAAAGTCAGTCGGCGCAGCATGGGAAAACCTAAAAAAACTATCCACCAAGTTAGCGCGGAACCCGTCCATCTGGCGTCGGTATGGGCCAGATTTTAGCGATCGCGGCTTCAATTCCCCGCCTAGTCCACCACTGGTGACCCGTGGTGATGGGTCAGATACCAGCGATCGCCCAGGCGTTCGAAGAGATTGGTGGCCATGGAGCGGGCCTCCAAACGGCGGCCACTGCTAATTTGCAGAACATTCTCCACCAGGACGATCTGAGCTAAATCACCGCTCACCGCCACCAGCAAAATGTCGGTGTCGATTTCCAGATAGTGGGTGTTCTTGAAGATTTGCTGCCAGGAGTCTCGAATGTCTTCCCAACCCTTGAGGGCGTCTCGGCCAGGATGAATGCAGAGACAGCCAATGCCCTTAGACCAGATCGATTCCATGGCCTCGAGGTCTTTTTTCTCAAAGGCGCGGTAAAACGCCTGATTGGCCTTTAAAACGGTCTGTTTATCATCAGCCATGGGGAACCTCACTGATAAGATACAGGGGCATTTCCCTGCCTCCACCGTTTGAGCATAGCTAACCCCCAGGCAGGTCATCTAGGTAACTTTTGCGGGTTTTCATGCTGCAGATTGAACAGCTCAGCAAGCGCTACGGTTCCAAAGTTATTCTTGACCGCCTCAACCTGTATCTCAAGCCAGGGGAGATCTATGGCCTGCTGGGGCCGAATGGGGCGGGTAAGACCACGACGATCAATCTCATTTGCGGCCTGCTGAAGGCGGATACGGGCACGGTGCGGATTGGGGGACAGCCTGCCAGTGGGGCGACCAAATCCTTGATTGGAGTGATGCCCCAGCAAAATCTGCTCTATCAGAGTTTGACCTGCGCCGAAAACCTGGGCTTTTTCGGCCGTATCTACGGTCTACCCCGGTCCCTGCGGCGGCAGCGAATCGCTGCCTGCTTAACGGCGGTTAACCTGCTCGATCGCGCTAAAACACCAGTCGAGCAGCTCAGCGGTGGCATGCAGCGACGGCTGTCCCTGGCGGTGGCGATTATGCATCAGCCGCAGCTGCTGATTTTAGATGAACCTACTACGGGTCTCGACATCGAGGCTAGACGAGAGGTCTGGCAGCTAATTCGCGGTCTCAAGCAGCAGGGGATGACGGTACTGCTCACCACTCACCTGCTAGACGAGGTGGAAAAGCTCTGCCAGCGCATCGGCATTATCAAACAGGGGCGGCTGCTGGCGGAGGGCAGCCTAGCCGATTTGCGGCAGTGGCTCCCCGCTGAGGAAATCGTCACCGTGGAGACACCGGATGGGGAACGGGCGATCGCCGCTGGCCGCACCCACGGCTTTACCCCCCGCTGGTACGGATCGGAGCTGACCTTCTGGATTCCTGAAAAGCTGGAGCTGAGGGAGCTACTGGATCGCTTCGAAGGGGTGCGGCTGGATGCGATTTCTCGTCAGCCCGTGGGGCTGGAGCATATCTACCTGGAAATCACCCAGACAGCCGAACAAGAGGATCGCGGCTAAGCCAGAGGGAGCCGGGGATAGCTGTTACAGTGAAGGTACTGAATCTTAAGAAATTCTGGACCCTGTGGCTGACACCCTGACTCGACCGATTCGCAATATTCGCAAGATGCCAGTGCATACCCTCTGGCAGGATACCCTGACAGTATTTTGGGGAGACTGGTTGGATCTGCGGGTGCGAATCCCTCAGGTGGCTGCTTCTGGTCTGGTGTCTCCGCTGATCTATATTCTGGCCTTTGGCCTGGGGCTGGGCAACACCATTGACCGGGTTACGACCCCCAGCGCGGGGGACACCTATCTAGAGTTTATTCTGCCGGGAATGGTGGCCCTGTCGTCGATGGTGATTAGCTTCGGGGGGACTACCTTTTCGATCTGCGGCGATCGCCTGTTTACCAAGACCTTTGAAGAAATGCTGCTGTACCCGGTGCATCCCCTCGCCCTGCACCTAGGCAAAATGCTGGCGGGGGTAGTAC
>PYEQ01000207.1 GCA_003017785.1 filamentous cyanobacterium CCP5
CAGCTACTGCGCACCTGTGGCACCGATACCCACGGGGTCAATATCACTCGCAGGCTCTAGCTTTGAGCCCATTCCCCTGTTTGTTTCTTACCCGCCATTGTTTCTTGCCAGTTTTAACATCCCCATGACGGTCCCCAAGCTCGCTCCCAAGACGACATTGACCCCAGGCATTGACTATCCCGACCAGACCCTGCGACGAGCCAAACGGGCTTTAGCCTGCTCTCCTTTTCGTCTGCAGCTGCTACAGGTGATGCGATCGCAGAGCGTTTCCCTGCGGGAGATTACCGATGACTCCGGAATGGTCAAAGGCTACACCCGCAGCCCCCTATCAGAGCTGAAAGCTGAGAATGAGTTGATGTGGCTGATTGCCGTGGGGCTGCTGCGTCGAGAAGTGGACGGCCAGGGGTTAACCGATAGCTTCCGACTGACTCCCCTGGGCCGTCGCCTGCTGCACCAGTGCGAGGATCTGTCCAGTAGTCCGGATTTGCCTGTTCGCTTCTCGGATCAACTATATAATGCGTTGAGCCGGTGGCTGCGCCTACCAGATTGGCTATAGTATCAACTCAATTCCTGGTAGTTCGTCAGCTTCGACAGCGTTACCCGCAGCGATTCAGCTCAGCACTCGTTGGAGGCTCTCCATGAACTCTCTCATGGTGGTAGGAACCACTTCCCATGCCGGCAAGTCTTTGGTGACGACAGCCATCTGTCGCATCCTCAGCCGTCGGGGTTGGCGGGTAGCCCCTTTTAAGGGCCAGAACATGGCTCTGAACTCCTATGTGACGGCCACGGGGGCAGAGGTCGGCTACGCCCAGGCGGTGCAAGCCTGGGCAGCTGGGGTGCCCCCCCAGGTAGATATGAATCCGATTTTGCTTAAGCCCCAGGGGGATATGACCTCTCAGGTGATATTGCGGGGGCGGCCGGTGGGTCGCACGACGGCGGCCCAGTACTACGAAAAGTTTTTTGACATCGGCTGGCAGGCTGTCCAAGACAGTCTCAAGCGCCTAGAGCAGGAGTTTGACTTTGTGGTGTGCGAGGGGGCGGGTAGTCCGGCGGAAATCAACCTCAAGCATCGCGATTTGACCAATATGCGGGTGGCCAAGCTGCTACAAGCCCCAACAATTCTGGTGGCGGACATCGAACGGGGTGGAGTCTTTGCCCACATCGTCGGCACCCTGGAACTGCTGGATCCCGACGAGCGATCGCTGATTAAAGGAATCGTGATTAACCGGTTCCGCGGCCAGCGAGACCTGCTCCAGCCGGGAATCGAATGGCTGGAACAACGGACTGGGATTCCCGTAATTGGCGTGCTGCCCTGGTTGGATCAGTCCTTGCCCGCAGAGGATTCCCTGAGCCTGATGGAGCGATCGCAGGACTCCAGCAACGCCGAAATCACGGTGGCCGTCATTCGCCTACCGCGGATTTCCAACTTCACTGATTTTGATCCCCTGGAGGCCGAACCCAGCGTCAGGGTAGTCTATCTGAGTCCGAAAGAGACCCTCGGCTATCCCGATGCGGTGATTATTCCTGGCACCAAAACCACCATTGCTGATCTGATCACCCTGCAGCGTACGGGCATGGCCGAAGCGCTGCAAAACTATTTAGCAGCTGGCGGCACCATCATGGGCGTCTGCGGTGGGTTCCAGATGATGGGGCAGTTTTTAGCCGATCCCGAAGGGATTGAGGGCCACGAAGGGCGCTTTCCAGGCCTAGAAATGTTTCCTCTGCGCACGGTGATTACCCAGCAAAAAGTAGCTCGTCAGCGCAGCGTCAATTCCCGCTACCCCCAGGAGGGTCTGCCGGTATCAGGCTATGAGCTGCATCAAGGCCGCACCCAGCTGATTTTGTCAGAGGGACAGGACAGCCACGGCACCAAGTTTGAGTTTCTGTTTGACGATCGCGGCCTGGGGGTAGTGGATGCCTCCCAATGTCTCTGGGGCACCTATCTCCATGGTATTTTCGACAACGGCCCCTGGCGACGGGCCTGGCTCAATCGCCTGAGACAGCAGCGGGGCTTGGGCTCCCTACCAACCGGAATCCCTAACTATCGGGAACAGCGGGAGGCCATGCTAAATCAGCTAGCGGACGCCGTAGAGGCCCACTTGAATTTGGACGCCATCTTACCCAGTGGCTCAAAGGTTTAGGACTGGCTTAGAGCCAAGCTTTAGAGCAAACGATTGAGCTGCTGGACCAGGGGATCGCTCTGCTGCTGCTTAATGCGCAGGTAGGTAGCGGCAATATCTTCGGCGATTTGCTCTTCGATCTGAAGGGCCTGATCGCGACTGTAGCAGGATTGATAGGCAGCGCCGTTGGCCTGGGGCTGGAGCAAAGTCTTGACCACATCCGACAGCACATCGGCATCGATATCGAGATCAGCCTCCCCCATGGCCTGTAAACGAGCAGATAGCTTCAGGTGAGCTTTGTGGCGAATAAACAGGCGTACCGGATAGGTGTGGTCGGATGGGGACATGGTACAGGCTTAAATATTCCTTAATCATGTTATCGCCGCAGGGGAGTCCCTTGGCACCGGTCCGTAGATAGAGAACGGTTGCCCTCAGCGATCGCTCCCCAGAGTACCCGTGGGGGTGACGCCGATAGCCGCCGCATCCGCCATGGTGGAGTTGGTCATCCCCATGGTATTCCCTGGCTGGCCGTTGCTTCGACAGTTTTTCAACGGGAGTCACTCCTATGGTTTCCTCTTCTTCAGAGGCAGTTCAACTGCTTGATATCAAAGGTATCGGCCCCGCTAAGCAACAGCGGCTGCAGACCGTCGGCGTAACCACAGTGACGGCTCTCAGCGGTTACGACCCAGAGCAGCTTTATGAGCAGCTAGCAGCCACCGGACGCGGCATTGCCCCCGGTGAAATCGCCCAGTGGATCAAACAGGCCAAGACCCTGGCGGCAAAAGCTGCGACCGCCGCCCAGGCTAATGCGGCCAGGGAAGACTTGGAGTCCCTGGCCGACGAGGGGATCCGTGGAGGAACCGCCGAACCATCGGGCAAGGATCGGCAGTCTGATTTACAGACTTTACGGGGTTCAGTGTGGCTACGGCTGTCTGTCGATGGCCATGCTGACCATAGCCACGGAGAAGCTGCCCGCTTTTGTCTGAAAAATGCGACCAGTGGCGATCGCGTCAGCCTTAGCGCAGAGAGCCACGGTGAGCTGTTTCAGTGGTGTCGTTCCCAGCTCCAGACGGCATCGACAGCCCCATCCGACCCCAGAAAAGCAGACCGGCAAGATGGCCCCGCTGCACCTGGCCAAGCCCCAGAGACCAGGAATGCCGCCTTCTGTATCGACATTATGGAAGTGGGGGTAGCGCTCCTGGAAGACAGCGGCGTGGTATTCCAGGTAGGCCATTCTATTCCTCGCTATCTGCCGAAGGGACAACCCTTCACCATTACCGTCGGTTTTCGCGTAATCGCAGGGGACGAGCAGATTTCAGCCGAACACCCCCTGCTAGCCAGCGCCCAGTTCAACGTCCGCAATCGCCTGACCGGAGAAGTTGTTTCCCTCGGGGTGGCCCAGGGAAATGTGTCTGCGGCGGGGGTTGAACACTGGCTTCAGTCCCCGCTAGCCCGGCTATCGGCCTCCGGAGTCTATCAGCTGCAGGCGATCGTCACCCTGCAGAATGTGCGCTCGGCAGCGGGCTACCGAGAGCTTCAGCTCGTGCAGGTGCTCTAAAGCCCTGGGCCGCCCCCCGGACTACTCAGCCCAGTGCTTCGCCCGACCGACCGCTTTGGTCCACATCGCAAAGCCATCGCGGGCTAGATCAGCATTGCTACCGGGTTCAAACACACGGTCGATGGGCCGGGAATCAACCAGCCCACGATAATCGTTCCATAGGCCCACAGCTAGCCCCGCCGCAAAGGCGGCTCCCTGGGCGGTGACATCCAGCACGGCAGGGCGCTCGACGGGAATGCCCAGAACATCCGCCTGGAACTGCATCAGAAAGTCATTCTGACAGGCACCGCCATCGACCTTGAGGCCGCGAATCGGATTGCCCGCATCCTGGTTAACGGCATCAACAACTTCCCGCACCTCGTAGGCGATCGCCTCCAGCACGGAACGCACCATGTGCTCCCGGGAGACACCGCTGGTGATGCCCAGGAAGGCACCCCGAGCGCTCATGTCCCAGTGGGGAGCTCCCAGGCCGCTGAGGGCGGGGACGAAGTAGACGCCGCCATTGTCGGTCACTTTTTCTGCCAGGGGCTGGGTTTCGGCGGCGCTGGTGATCATCCGAGCGCCGTCCCGCAGCCACTGGATACAGGCCCCGGCGGTAAACATGCTGCCCTCGATCGCATAGCCGATTTTCGGGTGCTTGGGGTCACCGTTGGCCTGGGACCAGGCCACCGTGGAGAGCAGCTTGTTTTGCGATCGCACCACCTCGCTGCCGGTGTGGGACACCAAAAACGCCCCGGTGCCATAGGTGCACTTCAGGAGGCCAGGGGAGTCGCAGCCGTGGCCGTAGAGAGCCGACTGTTGATCGCCAAAGATGGCCATGATCGGAATTTCTGCCCCAAACCGTTGGGGGTCAGTGTGACCAAACAGGCCAATGCTGGGCTTGATGGTCGGCATCATGTGGGGAGGAATGCCAAACAGGGTCAGCAGCGACTCGTCCCAGTCGCCATTGTCGATGTTCAGCAGCATGGTGCGGCTGGCGTTGCTGTGGTCGGTGGCGTGGACTTTGCGCCCGGTGAGGTTCCACAGCACCCAGCTATCCACGGTGCCCGCCAGCACCTGGTCGAAGTCTACTGGCGGATCTTGAGCCTGCTGGGCCTGCTCTAGCATCCAGGCCAGCTTAGTGGCCGAAAAATAGGCGTCTAACACTAGCCCGGTACGGCGATCGATTTCTTCGGCCTTGCCTTTTTCCCGCAGATCGTTGCACATGGGGGCGGTGCGCCGATCCTGCCAGACAATGGCATTCATCAGAGGTCGACCGGTAGCGCTATCCCACAGCAGGCAGGTTTCCCGCTGTACTGTCAGGCCGATGGCGGCAATCTGATTAGGTTTGAGTCCGGCCTTAGAAATAGCCGAACCAATTGCCCAGTCCACTTCTTCCCAAATCTCCCGGGGGTCGTGTTCCACCCAGCCCGGTTGGGGATAGTACTGGGTCAGTTCTCGATAGGCCTGCCCGACAATGTTGCTTTCCCGGTCAAAGATAATGGCGCGGTTGCCGGTGGTTCCTAAATCCAGCGCCATGATGTAATCGGCAGTCATATTTCAATCGGCTTCCCGTGACTACAGTGCTCGGTGAGCCATCGCCGCTGCCCCTAAGCTGCGGCGGTGATGGTTCAGCGCTACTCAGCACCGATGACACAGGACAAAGTACAGCTGCCAGCCAAACTGTGTGGCCGGACTGCATCGACAGTTAACCATCAGGTTGTCCAATGACCCACCGAGGTCTCCCTTCAGCTTTCAAGAGATTCTTGGGTTTCAACCAGACCTTAAACTTTCTGTAACAATTTATGCCATTGCTTCAAACTTGCCCTCAGCCAGAAAGGACCGTTAAGAGGTGAGCACGGAAGCGCTCAAGCCAGCCTGGGATGATCAAGACCGATGGCCCAAGGGATCGGCGCTAAGGGTAGCCGCTTCGGCAGGCTGAGCGCCACCCCCCGGAGTCGATCTGGGCTTGGGAATAAACAGGACTCCCTCCCCGTCTTGGAGCTGAAACGCTCTGAGATCTTTGAGATCTCGCTGGGGGCTAATACCGGGGGTGGCGATCGCCACCTGCCATTCATCCATGGTCAGCTGCAACCAGTCACCCAGGTTCACCGTCATAGGCTCCCCTCCCATATGGGCAATCATGGCGACTTCTTGGGGCTCATCGGTTTCCGGATGGGGATGGCTGCGGTAGCCATAGAAAATGGTGCGCTCATCGTCGCTGATCCGGTTAAAGCGATCGCGGCCGGTGAGGTTCTCCCGCAGCCAGGGATGCTCCTGGCGAAACTGCCGGAGACGAACGCCAAAATGACTCCGATGGGGATGAACATCTTCCCCGTAGCGGCTGACATTGCACATGTCGTGACCGTCTTCCATGAAGGCCATGGCAAAGGCTTTCAGCTTGGGTACGTCCAGGGTGGCCAGAAACAGGGGCAGGTTGGGTTCATTGAGGTCTTCTAGGGCCGGGATTTCACATACCTCTGGATCGCTGCCGCTGCCTAAACAGTGCTGGCAGATTTTGGCCACTTCCTGGAGGTCGTAGTCCGTTTCCACCATCGCCTCGCTGAGGGCATGGGCAAAGTCCCGTAGTTGGTCAAACTCCTGAAAACCCAGCCCTTTCAAACGGGGGAAGGCCTCGGCACGGCTGTAGAGTTCTGGCTCAATCTGCCAGTCTAGAAAGCCGACTTCTTCGGAAACGACCTTAACCCCATAGCGATCGTCGGTGTTGCGGAAAAAGCCCCAGGGAGCACCGACGCTGGCGTTGAGAAAGTCCATCGGCAGCCCTGGACTAAATCCATGCACCCAGAGTAAGGTGCCTGAGTTGTTGTAGGCATTGGTGAGCACCTCTGGCAGGGTCTTGCCCAGGTTCCAGTTGATGTCAGCATCGGGGTCGATCTGGTTGCCCCGACGCACAGTGTCGTGGTTGCCACAGCCAGTGATCCAGTGGTCTCCTTGAAACACCACTTCACAGACTCGCCGCCATTTTTTGTCCCAGAACCCCTTTAGGGTCGGGGTATTATGGGCAAAAATCAGTGGTCCCCACTGAAAGGAACCAGGTTTAGCATCGACCAGTTCCCGATAGGTGGACTTTTCTTCCCATCCTTCTTCAGGCCAGGGGCGGCCATCTTCAAAAATGGTGAACATCAGCCGCCGGTAGCCCTGGATATTTTGCTCCACGTCGCTCATAGCCAGCAGATAGACATCATCCTGCTCGACCCGACCAGAGAGGGGGTTAAAGAAGCGAAAATCCTGGCCACCATCGACCCGGATGCCGTCCGCTCCGGTGTTGATTTTGCGCCGCTGCATCTCCAACAAAATCGCCCGCACCTGGGGCAGTTGGTGGTTGAGATCCTGGCCGTACATGTTCGGCCCTTTGAAGAACTGCTGGGTGAGCAGTTCGATGCCCTGGTTATCGGCATGGCCGTAAACCAGGTCGTAAATCAGCTGAATCGGACCGGCGGAAAAGTTGTGTAGGATGGCAATGAATTCCACCACTTCATCGGGTCGGAGGCTGCCCAGCACCGCTGGGTTAGTGGCGGCAGAGCCCAAAATGGGCACATCGTAGCCCCAGTTTTGGGTATCGGATTTGCGCAGGGTAACGTCAATCACGGTGGTTTCTGAAGGGACATGCCCTGCTCCAGGCTCAGCCCCATTGACCTCACATTCCTCAGGTTCTGGAGGAATGGCAAACAGCTCATGGTCGATGTTCGTGTCTTCCCGACGGTATTCGATGGTCGGTTCTACCGGCAGCAGCTGAACCGCGTCGTAACCGACATAGGTTTCTTCTAGGGGGGTCAAGAGCTCCCCGGCAGCCAACTTCGCGGAGATCTGTTTGTAGACTTGGGTGAGGCCCTCCAGGGTACCTTCCGGGGAGGCGGTCTTGACGTGAATTTGCAGGATATTGGTGGGGGTGGGGATGCGGGGCACCTCAACATCGGGAACGCCCTTAGGGGCGGCGGTGCGTCGCAGGTAGC
>PYEQ01000208.1 GCA_003017785.1 filamentous cyanobacterium CCP5
AATCCTGATCAGTAGGAATAGTTCTGCAGAGAGAGCATCCTTAGTCTACCCAATATAAGCGAGGATTTTGGTCAGGTCAGTCCGTGTAAGTACGTGATGTTGCTGCCAAATTTTAAGCGGTTCTCAGGGCCACGATGGGGTCGAGTTTAGCAGCCTGACGGGCAGGGAAGACGCCGAAAAACAGGCCAATACCGCCCGATACCCCGACAGCCATAACGATCGCTCCCACAGATACCCCTGCTTCAAATGGGGTGAAGGCGCTGATCAGGACAATGCCGCTGATGCCCAGCCCGGTACCAATGATGCCGCCCGCGATCGCCAAAATCATTGCCTCGATCAAAAACTGCTCCAGCACATCCCGCTGGGAAGCGCCGATCGCCTTGCGCAGCCCAATTTCCTGGGTGCGCTCCCGCACGGACACCAGCATGATATTCATGATGCCGATGCCCCCTACCAGCAGAGAAATACTGGCGATCGCCGCCAGCATCAGAGTCAGCGCCCCGGTGATGGTGCCGGCAATTTCCAGCAGGGTGTCCTGGCTGTTGATAAAAAAGTCATCCTCGCTGGTGATATTGTGGCGCAGGCGCAGCAGATTAGTGATCTGAAATTCGGCGGCGGGCATCGCGTCCCGGTTGAGGGCGGACACGGCAATGTAGGACACCTCGATGCCGTAGGGGGAGTTGCGCTGACCGACAATGCGACTGGCCTGGGTGGTGAGGGGCATCAGCACGGCGTCGTCGTAGTTGAGGCCGAGGTTGGAGCCTTTTTCCGCCAGTACCCCAATGATCTCAAAGGATGTGCCCTTAACCCGAATGGTCTTGCCTACAGCCATGTTTTGATCAAATAGCCGTTCTGCCAGAGTCGCGCCGAGGACTATCACCTGCGATCGCCTGTCCATATCCAGATCGTTGAAAAACCGTCCGGTCGCCACCTCAAAACTGCGCACCTGCAAGAAGTCTGGGCCGGTACCCACCACGCTGACGCTGGCACTGCGGTTCTGGTACACCACCAGGGACTGGGTGTTGTATTCCGGGGCCACGGCTAGCACCGAGGGCACCTGATCGGCGATCGCCTCAGCATCGGACAGTACCAGGGTGCGGGGCACGTCGAGGCCGCCCAGTTCCCGCGTTTCGCGACTGCCGGGAATTATAAACAGGACGTTAGGACCAAGGGTTTGCAGCTGATCGTTGACGTAGCGCTGGGCTCCCTGGCCGATGCCCACCATGGCAATGACTGAAGCGTTGCCGATGATGATACCGAGCATGGTCAGGGTGCTGCGGAGGCGATTGGCCGTCAGGGTTTTGACCGCCATGGAGGTGCTCTCGCTGAGATTCATAGAGCCAGATGAGAGTGACTCCTCTAGGGTAGCGATCTCGACAGGTGGTTGACCTGTGGCGGTTCAAAAAAGCGATCGCCCCCATGGAGGAGCGATCGCACTCTAGACGCGTGAGTTAGAAGCGAAGGGATTAGTGAAGAATTCGAGTGACGCGGACGTCATATTCACTAGCTTTAGGATGGCTGGTTTCCGCCATTAATAAAGCCGCCCTGTCCGCGGCAATTCGGGACAGGGCGTCAATTTCATATCGTTCTGAATACATTCTGGGCGTATTTGTACTGGACTCCAGATATTCTCTGATGTCCACAAAGGCTTCGTACAAGTGGCTCATGACTTTAGTCTCCACCGACGGTGAGTAAATTTAACGTGTTCTTAGTATAAAAAGGCGATCGGCTTAAATTGGGCTGCTGACACGGTTCTCAAGAGGGCGTAACATTTTGCTGCCAAGAACTTCATGAACGTTAACAACTCAGCCACATCAAGATTCTGACAATCCATAAAATTCCTGCACCACAGGCATCTGGGATGTTGCAAGATTTTTATCCACCCAGAGATAGATATTGACTGAATGGCAATGCTGGTAGCCTCCCTTAGATGCCGGTCTGGCCTTAGTGAACAGTTTGTCCCGGATCGCTACTGTAAGATCGACGCGAACAATTGCTGAAGCACACCAGCCAACAGCAGCTGGTGTGGCGCCCCTTGAACTGCTACAACCCCTTCTTTATGGTTAAAACAGCTGCTCCCAAAATTAACCTAGTAGAAAGCGAGACCCAGAAGCTGCTGGACTGGGCAGAGGAAATCCAGCGCTCCGACGACACGATTTTGCATAAGGCCCAGCATTTGGCCACCCGCCTCGGAGCCCATTACCGTTCAGAGGATGGCCTGACGGAAATCGGCTTCTGGACTCCGGAGCTCGAAGCCGACATGATCCAGCCCAAGAACATCTATCTGGAGGTGTTCACCCCGAAACAGAAAATTGACCCGACCAAGGGCACCCAGAAGATTGTTTTTCGGCGGGACTACGTAGAGTTAGCCAAGCAGGGAGAGTACCACTGGGGCGTGCTCTCCGGGTTGAAGGCCGGAAACAAAGACCAGATGGGCTCCTTTTACTGGCTGCGCTACCTGTGCATGAACACCAACGAGGTCAACATCGTTGGAGACTGTCTGGCCTATTCCCTACCCTATGGGGTTTATGCTCCGGCAGAAGTCTATGACATGACCAGCCTGCAGCGCGATCGCCAGGACATTGAATATCTCACCTCCGGGGACGCTGACGAGAACGGCGTCGTGCGGGTGGAGTCTCCCCGCAACATTTTGCAGCTCCATGTCAACACCGCCTCCCCCGATGGCACCCTGGCAGGCCTGACCGAGACCTATCGAAAAATTGGTGAGAAGCTCTCTCAGCAAAAAGCCCTTGAGCCAGCGGAGCAAAACTTTATTGGCTACGACGCCGTGCAGCTCTTGCCCATCGAGCCCACCGTCGAATATAGAGGACAGCACGATCTCGGCCACGGCTTCTTTATCGTCAACGAAGACGACATGGAGGAAATGGACCCGGAAACCGAGGGCATCGAGCACGAACCGGGAGATATCAAGATCACCCTGAAAAAGCCCGACACCCAGAACTGGGGCTACGACATCGTTATCTATGGCAGTTCCGCCTCGGATCCATCGGTGCTGCGTACCCTGCGGCCCCATGAGGTGGTGGAGTTCATCGAAACCCTGCACAATTTCCCTGCTGGTCCCATCCAGGTGGTCTACGACATCGTCTACGGCCACGCCGACAACCAGGCCCTCGACCTGCTGAATGGCCGCTTCCTTAAGGGCCCGAACATGTACGGCCAGGATGTCAACCACCAAAACCCGGTGGTGCGGGCGATTTTGTTAGAAATGCAGCGCCGTAAGAACAACACCGGCATCGACGGCATCCGGGTGGACGGGGCCCAGGATTTTAAGTACTTCAACCCGATGTCGGGACGGGTGGAATACGACGATCAGTACCTAGAGGCGATGGCCGAGGTGGTGCAGGAAATCGGCCCTGCCAAGCGTCGGTTGTTCGCCATTTTTGAAGATGGTCGCCCCTGGCCTGCCGAGGGCTGGGAAGAAATTTCCACCTACCGGGACATTATCGAGTTTCAACCTGACGCTTTCCAGTGGGGACCGCTGATTTTTGCCCATAATACCCCCAGCCTGCGGGGCTTCTGGGATAAGAAGTGGCGGCGGGTAGGGGAACAAACCCAGCTGGGGGCCAACTGGATCACCGGCTGCGGCAACCACGACACCCTGCGGCGCGGTACCCAGGTAGACCCAGGACTGCCGATCAACTGGAAACTAGGGGACAGTCTGCCGGAAGTGCTCAACAACGCCTACGACAACCCCGCCATCAGCCTGTTCACCTACGGATTTAGTCCGGGGCTGCCGATGGATTTCATCAACTGCACCATGCGGGCTCCCTGGGGCTTCTTGCGCAACACCGACGATCGCTACGGGGTCAAGGTGGTGGCTGAAGAAGCGGGCGGCTTCTTGGACTGGCAGATTATCCCGGAAACCTACGACTGGCCCGAACTCTTTCCCCGACTGAAGCAGATGGGCTTTGCCAAGCTCAAAGAACTGCGGCAGTTTGTGCGGGGTCTTTATGACGCGATCGAAGAGACCGACTATGACCTCGACGAAGTCGCCGACCTCTGCCAGCGCTACCTCAATACCGATCCTGACAGTGAGGAAATGGTAGCCGCTAAAGATAAGCGCAAGTCCGCTCGGGAACTCACCCAGCTCAACGTCCCCGATAAGTCGTCAGCCCTGCACGATTTAGATGTGGCTACCCTCAAAGCATTTGCCAAAGCATTCATGGAAGATGCCCATGAAATGTGCAATGTCTGGCTGCAAACAGAGGTGCTCGATGCCGACCAGGTGCAGTTCAATCTGGCCCTGCGCCGGTTTCGCCATGCCAACCCCTGGCTGCGAGACAATCTGTCGGGCAGCGATCGCTTTAACCGCATCAGCGAAGACGACTACACCGTCTTCTATGGACTGCGAAAAGCTCCCAAACAGTCCGAACAGAGCGGTGATCCCTATGCCGTAATTATGGTGGCCCACATGGGTGGCGAGCCCCTAGAGATTACCATCGGCGACTGGCTCCAGGTGGAAACCGACGAATGGCAGGTGGCCGTCGCCTCCCCCGGAGTTGACATCGACGACCTGAGCCTGTTTACTCTGGCTGATAGCCAGGCCGTGCTCCTTGAGCGCATTACTGCCAAGTAGCCGCCAGTAGATAACTACAAAGGACAAATGTCATCCGTAAAATCTCTGGATTTGCCGATTTTAGTCCCTAAACCTGTCTAGAAAGAGGCATCATAAAGACAGGTAGATTGAGTGCGTTGTCTCCTTGTAATGCCAATCATCTGCAGCGCACCGGGCCCTGGCAGTTAGCCAGGGCCTTTTTGTGGCCTGAGGCAGAGCATTGTCAATCGCTCAAACGACTAACATTGGAGCAATACCTGGCGTGCAAGCGACTCAGGCTTGGCGATTATCGCTGCTCCCCGGTGACCCGGTTTGGGTGGTGGAGAGCAGCGGCATTTCCAGGGAGCTTTGCCCTAGCTATGATGAAACACCTGTTCTAGGCTGTAGCGCTGGGCGGCCTCGTGGTCAGGCACTTCGCCCTTGCCCATGAGCCACTCCGACAGATGTGCTGGCGGGTCGACCTTATCCAGCTCTGCGGCCAGGGTCTCGCCGTCGAGCACCTCTGCCTCTAGGAGCTTCTGAGCCATCTCTTCCAGCACCGGGCGGTTGTGCTCCAGAATAGCGAGGGCGACTCGATGGCCCGAATCAACGATTTCTTTGACCTCGCGATCAATGGCTTCCATCACCTGGGGGCTGACGGCGCGGCGGGTGTTGCCCATGCCCTCGATGAACTGCTGCTGGCGCTTGTCGTAGGCGATCGGCCCGAGCTTATGGCTCATGCCGTAGACGGTGACAAAGCGCTCCGCCATTTCCGTGGCTTTTTGAATGTCATCGCCAGCGCCAGTGGAAATGCGGCCAAACATCACCTCTTCAGCTGAGCGGCCCGCCAGCAGGATGGCAATCCGACCCCGCAGTTCGTCTTCACCCACCAGGAACTTATCTTCTTCAGGCAGCTGCAGGGTATAGCCCAGGGCCCCCACCCCCCGAGGCACAATGGAGATTTTTTCCACTTTGCCAGCTCCCGGCATCAGGGAACCAACGATCGCATGGCCAGTTTCGTGATGGGCGACGGTGGTGCGTTCTTTCTCGGAGAGCACGCGGCTCTTTTTCTCGAGCCCCGCAATTACCCGCTCGATCGCCTCGCTAAAGTCGGCCATCGTCACCTCGTCACCATTGCGGCGGGCAGCCAGCAGGGCGGCTTCATTAACTAGATTAGCCAGGTCTGCACCCGAAAATCCTGGAGTCTGGGCCGCCAACTTGGCAACATCCACGTCGTCCGCCAGGGCGATCGCGGGCAGGTGCACCTCCAAAATCGCCTTGCGCCCGATCTTGTCAGGGCGATCGACCACGACTTGGCGATCGAAACGACCAGGGCGCTGCAAAGCCGGATCTAGCACCTCCGGCCGGTTGGTGGCTCCCAGTAAAATCACCCCGGTATTGGCATCAAACCCATCCATTTCATTGAGTAGCTGGTTCAGGGTCTGCTCTTGTTCAGACATCCCACCCCCGGCAAAGGGGCTCTGACTACCGCGGGATTTGCCTAGGGCATCCAGCTCATCGATAAACACAATACAGGGAGCCTGTTTTTTCGCCTGCTCGAACAGATCCCGCACCCGTGACGCGCCGACGCCTACAAACATCTCAATAAATTCTGATCCAGAGATGCTCAAAAACGGAACGCTGGCCTCTCCGGCTACGGCCTTAGCAAGCAGCGTCTTACCGGTTCCCGGCGGCCCCACTAGCAGCACTCCCTTGGGAATCTTGGCCCCGAGGCGAGTATATTTATCAGAATTTTTGAGGAAGTCTACCACCTCCTGCAGCTCGGTCTTGGCCTCATCAACACCGGCAACATCGTCAAAGGTGACCTTAGTATCTCCCTCCGAGTAAAGGCGAGCCTTGCTTTTGCCTACGCCCAAAATACCAGCCCCCCCGGCACCGCCCTGTCCTCGCCGGAGAATAAAGGACCACAGACCAAAAAACAGTAACGGCAGCAGCACCCAGCTCAAGACACCTCCCCAGCCGCCATCTTGGGGGGGAACAGCCGAGAACTCCACGTCGTGCTGGCGCAGCAGCTCGGTCAGGCTTTGGTCATTCTGAATCGGGACCGTCTCAAAGGTCTGGGCCGATTCGCTGCCTGCTTCTGCCTGGTTGCCCTTGAGCTCGTAGCGAATTCGATTCGGGGCAACGGTAGCTTCTTTGACCTGATCCGCCTCTACCTGCTCCAAAAACCGACTATAGGGGACGCTCTCCCGGTCACCCGACTGCAGCGAACTGCTGGCTACGCTGAACAGTAAAAACCCGGCTGCCAAAATCAAGAATCCGCCGCCAACCCAGCGAAAGTTCGATTTTTGGTCGTCAGGTTGATTGGGAGACGGGTTGGGCTGGTTAGACCCCGAGTGATTATTGAAGACCATAAACTTTTTTGAGAGATAAATAGGGCATATGTACCTTGATCGTCCAAAAAATCGCTGGACCTGACAGCTATCCAGGGGCAGATATATCGGAGAAACAGCAGGCTGCAGGGTTGTTCCTCGATTTCTCCCCTGAATTGCTATGTCTAAAGGCAGAGCGGATACTGTAAAAAGTGGTAAATATTTATAACTGCCCCTTGATGGCAGGGCTGCTTTCTCCAGGGAACTAGCCTGCCTGCAGCTATCCCCCTGACCTGCGTTTAGAAATGAGGAAATCCCGTTCGCATGTCGCAAACCGTTGGACAACTTGAGCGTGAAATCTCTCAGCGGCTACAAGCGTTCTATCGAGAAAGTTTGGGCCAGCAACCCTCTCGGATTACCTGCCAGCTGTTCAACAGCACGTTGGCGGTGGTGCTGGAAGGGGCGGTGACTTCTCCAGAACAGCTGCTAGAGGAAAACGGCCAGGGAGAACTGGCTGAGACGGTGAATGCAGCCCTCAGTGCCGCCATCCAGCCCCAGCTGATCCAGCTGCTGGAGTCGATTTTGGGGGTGGAAGTGGTCGATCTGCTCAGCGATACGACCCTGGAAACTGGCCGTCGAGGAATTTTGGCGATCCTGTCTGAAACACCCACCGTGCGGAATCCCGATGCGCTACCGAAATTTAAAGGCAACGGCAATAAGGCGGAGGCGTCTTAGG